>JAQTNW010000019.1 GCA_028713655.1 Candidatus Methylacidiphilales bacterium
ACCGGCAGCCGTTGCGCCGGGCCTGTGGGTATGAAAAACGATTCCGGCGCTGAGCTCATCTCGGTCGAGAAACTCGGCGCAGCCATCAAAAGCGACAAACGCCTCACCTGGGGTGGGGGCGGCTGGGTCGGGATGAAGTTCACCACCCCGGCAGACGGGCTGACCGTCAGCGAACTGGGTCTGTACAACATTCCCGGCAGCAGCGAGGAGCATGAGATTCGTATTTTCGACGCCGACACGGGCGATGATGTAGCCAAGGCGATTGTCAAACTGAAAGGCCAGCCGAAGCCGACGGGTTGGGTGTACGAGCCCATCATCGGCGGCAAGAAGACCCTCGTCGGCGGCCATGCCTATTACCTGATGACCTCCACGCTGGGCTGGAGCTACACTAAGAATGGTTACGCATCCGATCCCTGGTACGACGGCAACACCACGGTCAAGGCGGCGGGCGGGATCACGGTCAACGAGAGCGAATGGGGCAACTGGCACGCCGGATCGTTGTTCTCGATTGATCCAACCGGGGCCGGATTCACCCAGCAATACGGCTATTGGGAGGCCCGGGTCAAAATGCCCGCAGGCGGCGTGGGATTATGGCCGTCGTTCTGCCTGTACACTGCTAGCAGCAAGTCAGGCCTCAGTGAAGAGGTGGACATTTTTGAAGAATACGGCGGCGCGTACGACGCAGACAAAGACGGCGGCTTCGGGATGCGAAACGGCAACTGGGGTAAAGGCCCCAAGGCGGGGCACGCCAATGTCTGGCCTCCCGTTTCCAAGCCCTGGCTCAACTGGCACATCTACGGCTTCCTCGCCACCCCGACGAAGTGCGCCTTCTACGTGGATGGCGACAAGAAAGGGGAGTTTGACACGCCGACCGAATACCTCAACTCGCCCATGTACATAACATTGGAATACAACAACGGCGGGGGCTGGCCGATAACCGGACTCATCGCCAACTCGCACCTGGACGTGGACTGGGTCCGCGTCTGGGTGTTGCCCGACAAATAACCTTTTAAAATAATGTTCCTTATACTGCCCCAACTCACTTGAGCCACGGTGGAATTATTTGAATCCGAAAAGAGAGTATTGATCGCATGACAACACCATTGACCACGATTGACTCCGGCGTCCATCTCCTGCCGGGACTGTTTCAACACCGGGCTCAACTGACCCGGAACTATGTCGCAAGCTTGACCAACGAGGGCCTGCTCCAGAACTTCGAACTCGAGGCTGGCTTGAGAAAAATGTTCCATTTTCACTCCGATGCCTGTTTCCAAAAAGCACATTGGGGTTGGGAATCGCCCACCAGCGAGCTCCGCGGCCAATTCCTCGGCTGCTGGATGATGGCCGCCGCCCGTTTCGCGCAGCAAACCGACGATCCGATTTTCAAGCATAAGTTGGAGACCGTCATCGAGCGCCTCGCCCTATGTCAGAAACGCAACGGCGGGGAGTGGCTCAGTTCCTTCCCGGAAAAATTTATGCGCTGGCTGGCGGAGGGCACGCCGCCGTGGGTGCCCCATGGCGTCATCCACAAAACGTTGCTCGGACTGCGCGAAAGCTACTTGTTCTGCGGCAATGAAGAGGCGTTGGAAATGTCGAAAAAATTCGTCGCCTGGCTGCATCGCTGGTTCACTGCTCTCGACCAGGCCACGCGCGAGATGGTCCTGGATGTCGAGACCTGCGGCATGCTCGAGGAGTTGGCCCGGCTCTACGAGATCACGCGCGATCCCGCCCACTTGGAACTGGCCCGGCTTTACAGCCGCGAACGGTTCTGGAAGGAATTCCGGCCCGGCGCAGATCCCCTGACCAATCGCCACGCCAACACCACGATCGCCGAAGTTCACGGCGCAGCAGCGATGTACGAGGTCACCGGCGAGCAACGCTGGCGCGACATTACCGAAGCGTATTGGAAATGCGCCGTGACCGACCGCGGTACATTCTGCACCGGCGGACAAAATTCGGGCGAAATCTGGTGCCCGCCCCATGAGTTCGCAGCGCGCCTGGGCGACAAAAACCAGGAGCACTGCACCGTCTATAACATGATCCGCCTGGCCGACTACCTCTACCGCTGGACGGGCGAATCCACTTACGCCGATTACATTGAAAAAAATCTCTATAACGGAATCCTGGCCGGACAAAACGGCACGACTGGCATGGTCACCTATTATTTGCCGCTGGCCGCGGGTTCGAAGAAAAAATGGGGCCATCCGACGCGCGATTTCTGGTGCTGCCACTGCTCGCTCGTGCAAATCCACTCCCTCCTGCCTTCGTTCATTTACTACGCCTCGGATAAGGGCATCGACATCGCGCAATACATCCCCAGCCGAGTGGAGCGGAACATCAATGGCGTGAAGGTCGAGATTTCACAGGATTGGGCCATCACCCGGGGAGGCTGCGCCGTTGACAACGCGACGATCGCGGGAGAACGCCACCGGCCCAAGTCGTGGAGCATCCTCTTCAAGGTCAAGTGCGACCGGCCTGCCGAATGGTCGCTCTGTCTCCGCATTCCCGACTGGGTTGCCGGCCCGGTCCTGCTGCGCGAGAACGCCGGCGAGACTGTTCTCGTGCCAAACGCCCGGGGCTTTGTCGAGCTGCGCCGCACATGGGACCATGCCGAGTTCACGCTTATTCTTCCGCGCACCATCACACTCAGCGCAATCCCTGACGAACCGGAGACCGTCGCCTTTCTGGAAGGCCCGGTGGTGCTGGCGGCGATCACGGAAGAGGAACGCCGCATCGAGATCGATCCGGCCCGGCCCGAGGCTTTCCTGGTGCCGGAAAATGAGCGTCAATGGGGACAATGGAACGACACGTTTCGTTTGAAGGGACAGGCGCGCGGCCTCCGCTTCAAGCCGCTGTATGACATCACCGACGAGGCTTATGCGGTCTATTTTCCAACGATGACCCGCACCACTCCAACCAAGGATAGCTCCTAAGCTTGTTATCCGTCTCACATCTCCAGGCGCTTCACAAAAGGGAACTCATCCATGCCAAAATCAGTTGCCTCAAATGGGAAATTCCCGCCAAACACTCTACCCGGCACTGGAGCGAACGACTATCTATCGCTTAACAGTAAAGCCTTGCGCGAACGCTTCCTCATTGAACATTTGTTTGTTCCTGGCGAGTTGACGCTTCATGCTGCTGAACCCGACCGGGTGATCGTCGGATCAGTGGTGCCGACCGTCAACGCCATTTCCCTGGATTGTCCGGCGGAGCTGGGCGCGGACGGATTTTGCGCCCGGCGTGAACTGGGTGTGTTCAACCTCGGTGGGGTGGGGATGGTCACTATCGATGGGAAGACCTTCACGATGCCGCGCTTCGCATGTCTCTATGTTGGCCGTGGCGCGCGGTCGGTCTTATTCAGTAGCGCGGCGGCGCAGGAACCCGCGCAGTTCTACCTCGCCAGTTATCCCGCCCAGCACGCCTACCCGACCAGGCTGATAGGTCCTGACCAGGGCTCTGTGGCAGATCTGGGAACGGTCGAGGCCAGCAACCGTCGTCAGTTGCGAAAGATGATTCATCCAGGCGAGGTCGAGAGTTGCCAACTAGTCATGGGCTGGACACGGCTCCAGTCGGGCAGCGTCTGGAACACGATGCCACCCCACAGGCATGCCCGTCGTTCTGAGGTCTACTGCTATTTTGACATGGCCGCAGACACCCGCGTCATCCATCTGCTGGGATGTCCGCAAGAAACCCGTCACATTGTAGTTGCAGACCGCCAGGTTGTAATCTCACCCTCTTGGTCGATCCACGGAGGGGCCGGTACCGGACCCTACTCATTCTGCTGGGCTATGGGCGGGGAAAACCAGGATTTCGCCGACATGGATCACGTTACCATGCAGGAGCTACGCTGATGGAGGCAACAATCAAGGCTACGCCCTTCCCCTCAGCTCTCAATTGGGCCTGGGCGCACGAACTGCCTCGCAATTTGCGCATTTCCAGCGCAACCCCCTTCAGCATCTTATCGCATCGCGCCAAGACTGTGGGCAAGAATGCATGTCGTGGTGACCATGGCAGGTCGATGCAGGAACAGATGGTGCGCCTTGATACCAACCTCGGGATCAGTGGTTTTGGTTCTTGCGCCGCAGATGCCTCCGCTATCCAGTCGCTGGTGGGCACCGATCCATTCCACTGGTACCGCGAGCGGGGCGAGCCCGGCTGTCACCCGCAGCTTGGCCGCAACACCATGGCCTTGTGGGACCTCGCCGGGAAGCTGTTGGATCGGCCGGCTTATGTCCTCATGGGCGGGGCGGGAACCAGGCTTGTTCCGGTCTATGACGCCTCGATCTACTTCTCCGATCTGATGCCCGGGTATGCAAGCAACTACCTCGACCGTTTCCGTGCCGAGATCGATTGGGGGCTTGGCCAGGGATACCGTTGTTTCAAGGTAAAGATCGGTCGTGGCATGCGATGGATGCCCTGGGAGACAGGTTATCGCCGTGATCTTGAGGTCCTGCATTGCATCCGCACCCACGCCGGACCAGGCATCGAAATTGGCGTTGACGCCAACAATGGATATGGAGTCGAGTACACAAAGAACTTCATCCGCGAGGCCGGGTTCGAGCCGGCCTGGATGGAGGAGATGTTTCAAGAGAACGTCGGAGACTGCTTGTCGATCAAGGCTTTGATGCGCGCAAAAGGTTGGAAGACATTGCTTACCGACGGCGAAGGGCAGGGAGATCCCGAGGCCTTCCTTCCATTGATCGCGGCACGATCAATGGACGTTATTCAGGCTGACATGCGCTCCTTTGGCATTGAGCTGATTCTGCAGGTGGCGCAGTGGGCGCATGCCCAAGGCCTGCTGGTGGCCCCACACAATTGGGGCTCGGTGATCGGCTTTTATATGCAACTACACATGGCGCGCGCGGTCCCCAATTTTTTCCGTGCCGAATGCGATCCGGCCGGGAACGGCGTGGTCCATGCAAACGGCTACACAATCGCCAACGGCTTCGCCACCGTGCCCGATACACCGGGTTTTGGCCTAGACTATCCCGACGGCATCGTTGATGGCGCCATCATCGGAGATCCGGAACCGGCTTGAAACCATCACTTTTCACCCTCGATGGTCGGACGGCGCTTGTCACCGGGTGTTCGCGGGGCATCGGCGCTGCAATGGCGGTGGCTCTTGCCGAGGCCGGGGCAGACATCGTCGGAATTAGCGCCAGCATGGCTCCCGACGGCGGCGCTGTAGGAGCGGCGGTGCGGGCGATCGGACGCGGCTTCCGGGCTTATGCGGCTGATTTATCGCAACGATCCGTGCTCGACGCCTGCATCAACAGGGTGCGGGCTGAGGTTCCACAAATCGATATCCTGGTCAACAATGCGGGCGTGATTAGGCGCGCACCCGCGGCCGAGCACCCGGACGCCATGTGGGACGAGGTCCTGGCAGTCAATCTCAACGCCCCCTTCCTGATCAGTCGGGCTGTCGGACAAGACATGCTCGCACGAGGCTCGGGTAAAATCATCTTCATCGCCAGCCTGCTCAGTTATCAGGGCGGAATCACAGTGCCTGGCTACGCAGCGAGCAAGGGCGGCATTGCACAACTGACCAAGGCTCTGGCCAATGAATGGGCGTCCCATGGGGTGAATGTCAATGCCATCGTCCCAGGCTACATCGCTACGGACAACACCCGGGCCCTGCGCGACGACCCCGAACGCTGCAAACAGATCCTCGCCCGCATTCCAGCCGGGCGCTGGGGAACTCCTGAGGACTTCGCAGGACCAGTTGTTTTTCTCGCCAGTGCCGCCAGTGACTATATGCATGGCACTCTGCTGACTGTCGATGGCGGCTGGCTGGGGCGATAACGACTTCGCGATCACAGTGACCTGACGCGCCTTCTTGAACCCGATTGAGGATTTGCCAATAAAGTGAATAGGGACAACAAATCCCGGCAAGATCGCTGATATTTCCGCCGTGGTAGATTTGCATCGCAAAATGGCGCAAAGACGGTATCCAGTTGGGGAATGGGGATTCAGAAAGTTTGCCGGGCCAAAGTAGATCCCGTTCCCGTCCGAAACAGCAAAGGGAGCATCCGCCGTCCGCCCCAGGTGGCGCTGATCATCGAAACCTCCGTGAGCTACGGGCGGCGCCTCTTGACTGGCATTGCCCGCTACCTGCGATCCCATCACCGATGGTCCGTGTTTCTCGAACAACACGAGTTGGGATCTCCACCGCCCTCGTGGCTGGCCTCCAGCCGGTGGGATGGCATCCTTTGCCGCCCCACAGATCCCTTGCTGGCTCGCCGCATCCGACGCATGAAGGTACCCGTGGTGGATCTCAACGATTTGCACGAGGATCTCGGGCTGCCCTGGGTGGGCTCGGATCATGCCGCAATCGGCCGCATGTCGGCCATTCATTTTATTGAACGGGGCTTTCGTCAATTCGCTTTCTGTGGATTCAGCGGAGAACTCTGGGCCACACGGCGAAGAGACGGCTTTACTTCGACTGTGGAGCAGCATGGATTTCCCTTTTCAATTTATGAATCTCCATGGCGCGGACCGGACGCGCCGCGTTGGGACCTGGAGATCGATCGCATCGGCCAATGGCTGAGGCGCCTGCCCAAGCCCGTGGCCGTCATGGCCTGCAACGACGTGCGCGGGTTGCATCTCCTCGATGCCTGCCAGCGAGCGGGGATGCTCGTCCCGGAAGACGTTGCGGTCATGGGCGTGGATAATGAGGAAATCCTCTGCGACCTTTGTAATCCCCCCCTTTCCAGCGTCGATCCCGATCCGGAACGGATCGGATACGAAGCGGCCGAACTTCTGGATTTGCTGATGACAGGCAAGGCGCCGCCGCGACAGCGGACTTTGATCGAACCGCTTGCAGTTGTGACACGCCATTCTTCGGATGTCTTTGCCGTGGAGGATCGGCACGTGGCGGCTGCGGTGCGTTTTATCCGCGAAAAAGCCCTGCATGGTTGCCGGGTCGAGGACGTGTTGAAACATGTGCGGGTGTCGCGCAGCTTTCTCGAGCGCAAGTTTCGCCAGTATCTCAAGCGCTCGCCACAGGAAGAGATTCGAGCCTTCCAACTCAATCGCGTCAAGCAATTGCTCAGGGAAACCGATTTTACCCTGGAACGAATCGCCGGCCTTTCGGGCTTTGATCACCCTGAGTATCTCAGCGTGGTATTCAAGCGTCTCACAGGCCAGAGCCCGGGCTCATTTCGAAAGCAATTCGGAAAGCCCAAGGCCACGAACGGGCAAAGTATGGATAAATCGCGTTAGAACAAATTGCGTTTATATTCCCGCAATGATGCAGGGCCATTGAACATGAAGCCACGCTGGTGAGCGCCGATAAAAGATTCCGCAAATTTCCCAAACGGCGGTTGTTGAACCCGCTCAAACCATCCACATAAAAAATTATAAACCGGTATTTATCAGCGCCAAAAATGTTTGTGCCGGCTGTCCCAAATTTAAAAAGCAGTCCTTTGCGTCTTTGCGTTAAGCTGTTAAAGCATTAAATTCCTCCTTCTAACTTTCCCGAAGCTTTGCTAACCCGGATGCTACGCTCGTTCCCGGAAAACTCTGACAGAGTTCATTTGTCAGAAGGCCGGGGCGGAACTGAGTGGCGCCCGCATCCGGGTTTCAAGCAAAACCGCTTGAATAGGATGGAATTTTTTTGAAACGGAACTTCTTTATTTTGAGGCGGTTTTGCCATAGCCTGCATGATTCTGGCAGATGCTTTCTTGCCCAAGGGACGGAAAGGCAACCGACAGATTCTTCAATATGAACGTGAGACATGCAGGCTAGCCGGTTTTAAACATGAAAACGCTTCGTAATCTTTGGGTGATAAAAGTAGGCAGCGGATTGGTGACCAACCGCCGCGGCGGTGTGGACCAGCGGCAGATCCAGGCCCTGGCCTCGCAAATCGCGCGCCTGCGGAAACTGGACTGCCCGGTGATCATGGTTTCATCGGGCGCCATCAGCGCGGGCATGTCCGTGTTGGGCTTGAAAAAACGCCCCTCCGAACGCCACGCCATGCAGGCGTGCGCAACCATCGGCCAGCCGAAATTGATGGAGGCTTATGACAAGGCGTTCCGGAAACACGGCATGTGCGTCGCCCAGATTCTGGTGACCAGTTGGGACATCGACAGCCGCAAGGTTTGCGCCAACACCCAGGCCACGCTCAAGCATCTGATCGGCCTGGGCCATTGCGTGCCTATTTTCAACGAGAACGATGCGCTCTCATTCGAGGAAATCGAAATGCTCAACCGGTTTGGCGATAACGATAAGTTATCCGGCCATGTGGCCGCGCTCAGCGGAGCCGGGCGGCTGGTCATTTTGTCCAGCATCGACGGATTGCGCACCAACCCGGACGGGACAGGCAAGCTCATCCGGCGCGTCAAGGAAATCGACGGGCGGATCCAGAGTTACGCCGGCCAGACGCGCAGCGAACGGTCGGTGGGAGGCATGATCTCCAAACTGGAAACCGCGCGGCGCATGCTGGAACTGAAAATCCCCATGGTCATTGCGGACGGACGGGAAAAGGATATCCTTTTAAAAATCCACAGGAAGGCCGATGTGGGCACCTGGTTTGTTCCATGAACGATTTAAAATCACAGATTGAGTCCTTGGGGCCTCCCGTCCGAAAGGCGGCCCGCCGGTTGGCGGCAGCCGGAACAGCCCAAAAAAATCTTTTGCTGGAGGCCATTGCCGAAAAGCTGGGGTCGGAGCAGAAGGGCATTCTTGAGGCGAACCAAAAGGATTTGGAAAACGGTCGAAAAGCCGGTCTTAACAAGGCCATGCTTGACCGGCTGGAATTGAATGCCAAGCGGATTGGCGCGATGGCCGATGGTGTGCGCCAGGTCGCGGGCCTGCCCGATCCGTTGGAAGGCGAGCACCGCGTGCTGAAGCGTTGGGAACGCCCCAATGGTTTGAAATTGGAGAAAGTGCGGGTGCCGCTCGGGGTGATCGGCATCATTTATGAATCGCGTCCGAATGTGACCGTCGATGCCTCGGTTTTATGCCTCAAAACGGCCAACGCAACGATCCTGCGCGGGGGCAAGGAGGCTTTCTTCTCCAACCAGGCGCTGGCGGATTTGATCGGCCGCGCCGCGGTGCAAACCGGGTTTCCGAAGGAAGTGGTCAGTTTTGTTCCCGTCACCGACCGCGAGGCGATCCCGATTTTGTGTTCGATGGACCGTTACATCGATTTGATGATACCCCGTGGCGGTTATGGATTGATAGAGACCGTGGTGCAACACGCGCGCATGCCGGTGTTGAAGCATTTCCACGGAGTCTGCCATGTTTATGTGCATCAAGCAGCGGATTTGGACATGGCGGAATCGATCCTCATCAATTCCAAATGCCAGCGCCCCGGCGTTTGCAACGCCGCGGAAACGCTTCTCGTGGACCGGAAGATCGCTTCGGCGTTTCTACCACGCGCCGCGCGGGCCCTTCGCGCGTAAGGCGTGAAGATTTTGGGCGATGCCGAAACCGGAACGATTCTTGGAGAAGCCGTGGAAGCGCCGAAAAACTGGACGACGGAATATCTGGATTTGGTGATGGCGGTGAGGGTGGTTGATGATCTAGCCCAGGCGGTGGACCATATTGAAACCCATGGCTCGCATCACAGCGATACCATCGTGACCCAGGAGAATGTGGCTGCGGAGGAGTTTTTGCGCCAGGTGGATTCGTCCGCGGTGTTTTGGAATGCCTCGACGCGTTTCAACGACGGAGGCGAGTTCGGGTTCGGGGCGGAGATCGGAATCAGCACCGACAAGCTCCACGCGCGCGGCCCGATGGCATTGGAAGAGCTGACCAGTTACAAATACCTCGTTCGCGGCACCGGCCAGCTCCGGAAGTGAACGGGTGTTAAGCAAAAGGTTAAAACCAGCACAATATCTCAAGCAGAACCGCAGATAAACGCGGGCTCAGGCATTTGCCGCGAGCAATACAAACCCCCTTTTCTTCCCCCTTGTCAGGGGGATAGATGCATCTGTTTCCAATCTAAAATGCCTTCCTTCGTGTCTTGGTGTCTTCGTGGTTAAACCAGTTTTTCCCGCGGCTTTGCGTGAGAAATGTGTTTGTTGCAGTTTCCCAGTCGTGCTTGACAAAGGCGCCCGGCTCTGCTTAGTTTGCCGGACGCTTCTTATCAAGAGCAGCTGAGGGACTGGCCCTGTGACGCTGCGGCAACCGGATACGGCGCAAGCCGAATCGACGAGGTGCCAAACCCAGCTCCGCCAAAAGCGGAGACGGATAAGGGAGCAGCAGACGATCTTCGTTTGTTTGTCTTCTTTATCCTCCTTGATCTGCGGCGTGTTTTGATAAGCAGAAAAAAGGTTGATAAATTATGGCAGAACCATTTTTTAATCATTTGAAATGCCGCGAGTGTGGGCGTCTTTATGACAAAAAGGCGATCCACGTCTGCGAATTCGACTTCGGCCCGCTGGAGGCCGATTACGACTACGCCCGCATCAAATCGGCGCTGAGCCGCAAGGTGATTGAAAGCCGCCCGCCCACCATGTGGCGGTATCGCGAACTTTTGCCCATCGACGGCGATCCGACGGTCGGATTGCAGGTTGGTTTCACGCCGCTGGTCAAGGCCGGACGGCTGGCCAAGGCGCTGGGCGTGAAGGAACTCTACGTCAAGAACGACACGGTCAACTATCCGACGCTCAGCTTCAAGGACCGCGTGGTGGCGGTGGCGCTTTCTCGCGCGAAGGAACTTGGGTTGAAAACTGTCGCCTGCGCCTCAACGGGCAACCTCGCCAATTCCGTGGCGGCCAATGCGGCCTCCGCCGGCCTGGACAGCTATGTGCTGATCCCGGCCGACCTGGAGCAGAGCAAGGTCTTGAACAGCCTGGTTTACGGCACCAAAGTGATAGGAATCCACGGCCCCTACGACCAGGTCAACCGGCTCTGCTCGGAAATCGCGGGCAAGTACGGCTGGGGTTTTGTGAACGTCAACCTGCGGCCCTATTATGCCGAGGGTTCCAAGACCATGGGCTTTGAAATTGCGGAGCAATTGGGCTGGCAGATCCCGGTTCATACCGTGGTTTGCATGGCCAGCGGCTCGCTCCTGACCAAGATACACAAGTCGTATAACGAACTGATCAAGATCGGCCTCGTCGGGGAAACGGGCTTTACCATCCACGGCGCACAGGCGGCCGGCTGCAATCCGATCAGTGCCGCGCGCAAATCGGGGACTGATTTGATCCGCCCGGTGCCGAAACCCAACACGATTGCAAAGTCGCTGGCCATTGGCACGCCCGCCGACGGCTATTATGCGGTCAAGGTCATGGAGCAGACCGGCGGTGCCGCAGAGGATGCGAGCGATGAAGAAATCATTTCGGGCATCAAATTGCTGGCGGAAACGGAAGGCATCTTTGCGGAAACGGCCGGCGGGGTGACCGTGGCTTGTACAAAAAAATTGATCGATACGGGAAAAATCCCGCGTGATGAACGGATTGTGATTTGCATCACGGGGCACGGGTTAAAGACGGTCGAAGCGGTACAGAACCATCTGGGCGCGCCGCGCTGCATCAAGCCGAGCTTGAAGGAATTCGACGCGCTGGTCGCGGGGGAAGTGACGGTTTGACTGGGAACCAAGAACCAAGAACCAGGAACGAAGAATACGAACCAAATTTATGAGCATACAAGTAAGCATTCCAACGCCGCTGCGCGGCTTGACGGGGAACCGGGACGAGGTCGAGGCGGCGGGGGCCAACATTACGGAAATCATTGCGGACCTGGAAAAAAATTATCCCGGCATCCGGGACCGATTGGTGGATGACAAGGGCAGCCTGCGCCGCTTTGTGAATATTTATGTCAACGGCGAGGATGTGCGCTTCCTGCAGGACAAGGAAACCAGCGTCAAGGAAGGGGACGAAATCAGCATCGTACCCGCCATCGCGGGGGGGTGATTGAGGTTTGCCACGCGCAGCGTTTTGGGCGGGCGTCATGTCGCCCGCGGGAAAAGCGAAAAGCGGCGTCGTGCCGCCGCAGTCCAAATTAGGACGCATGCCACCGTACTTATTAGGTCGCGGTACTATTAAAGCTGGAATCCGGCGCGGGATTGACTATAGGTGGTGCATGGCCAAATCCAAATGCAGATACTGGCTGAGTTTTGACGCCGACCGCGCGACGCAGCCGCTCATTTACCAGATGGGCAAAAAATATGATGTGGTCTTCAATATCCGCACGGCCAGCGTCAGCGAGACGATGGGCCTGATGGCCATTGAGTTGGAAGGCGAGCGCGAGGTGCTGAAACAGGCCATCGCCTGGCTGGAAGCGCAGGGCGTGGCCGTGGAACCGGTTGAGATCAACACCATCGAAGGCTGATTTGATTTTGCCCGCCATTTTTTCGCGCAAAGCCGCCAAGACGCAAAGGTCAAAGCTTGTTTACAAGCCGGGTCATTCCATCCTTGATTAAGGGCGCGCCGAAGTTGACCAGTAACCCAAGCTTGAGACGGGTTAATTTCAGATAAGCTAACAACTGCTTGCTGTGGACGGGTAATATTTGTTCTACGGATTTGAGTTCAAGAATGACCTTGTCTTCCACGATCAAATCAGCGCGAAATGCTTCCTTGATAAAAATCTTTTCGTATTGAAGGGCTATTGGCTGTTGGCGCTTGAATTGCAAAGACCGCTTTTCAAGCTCATACGCCAGGATGTCTTCGTAAACAGATTCCAAAAGACCTGGGCCGAGCGTGGTGTGAATTTTATAACAAACGTTTACAACTTCTTTTGCGATTTCATTTTCAGTTTTCATGCCATATACTTTGCGTCTTGGCGGCTTTGCGCGAGACTATTTTTAAATGACAAGCATCGCGTCCCCATAGCTGAAGAAGCGGTACTGTTCTGCTATTGCCACGCGGTAAGCCTCGCGCTGGAGATCGTGCCCCATGAATGCCGCCACCAGCATGAGCAGGGTGGATCCCGGCAGGTGAAAGTTGGTGACCAGCGCGTCCGTCCGTTTGAATTTGTACGGCGGGTGGATGAAAATGCGGGTTTCGCCCGATCCCGGTCTCAATGAGGGAACGCTTTCCAACACCCGGCAGGCGGTGGTGCCAACCGCCACAACGCGCTTGCAGCCTGCGGCCTCTTCCGCGAGTCCGGGCGGGATCGTATAATGCTCGGCATGCATTTCATGCTGGGTGATGTCCGCCACCTTGACCGGACGGAAGGTCCCAAGCCCGACCCGCAGGGTGATGAAACGGCGCCGGAACCTGGCCAGCAGTTCCGGCGTGAAATGCAGCCCGGCGGTGGGGGCCGCCACGGAGCCGCTTTCGCGGGCGAAGACCGTTTGATAGGCTTCCTGGTCCTCCGGCAGATAGAGCGGCTCGTGCTGCTGTTTGCGGGCCTTCTGGATGTAAGGTGGCAGAGGCAGCTCGCCGTAGTCTTGAAGGTTGATGTCGTCAAAAAAACGCAGCACGCGCTGCCCGCCCGCGACCGTGCTGAGAATTTCCGCTTCGGCGGGCTTCCTGCCTTCTGTCCTCGGCTGGATCAGGAGTCGTTGCCCGGCCTTGAGTTTTGCCGCGGGCTTGCCGATGGCCAGCCAGTGCCGGGGCGAGGTTTCTTCCAGGAGCAGAATTTCCACCGCGCCGTTTTCCGCATGCAGACGGGCCGGAATGACACGGGTGTCGTTCAGAACGAGAAGATCCTCCGCTGTCAGATAATCGGGGAGGTCGTAAAAGTGGCGGTGCTCGATCTGGCCGGACTGGCGGTGGACGACCATGAGCTTGGAATGGTCGCGGGGCGAGACCGGGTGGGTGGCGATCCGGTCTTCCGGCAGGGGGTAAAGAAAGTCTTCGAGATTCATCGGAGCGGAACTTAACGCAAAGCCGCCAGGAGGCAAAGGCGCAAAAACGCGGGAAAACTGGTTTAACCACGAAGACACCAAGACACGAAGGAATACATTTTAGGTTGGAAACAGATGTATCCATCCCCCTGACAAGGGGGAAGAAAAGGGGGTTTGTATTGCTCGCGGCGAATGCCGGAGCCCGTGTTTATCCGCGTTCATCTGCGGTTGAAAATGTGCTCCTGCGCCTTGGCGTCTTATGTTCGCACTCCGGACGAATCCGTCCTCTGGCGGACCCTCTGCGTTAAGAATTCTGCCTGGATTGAGGGCAAACGATGAAAATTGTAATTGCAAGAATTGCTCGAACACCGTTGACAAGCGGGGTTCCCGGACTTAAGTTTGAAGTAGGAAACATTATGAAAAAAACAAATAAAGGGCATAAAGGGTTTACACTGATTGAGCTTCTGGTGGTCATCACCATTATTGGGATTTTGGCCAGTTTGGCCGTGCCGGCGATAGGCAAGGCGCTCGACAGCGCGCACCAAACGGCGGATGTTTCCAACGTCAGGCAGCTAGGCATCGTTTTGTTTAGCGTCGCGAACGATGAGAACGGCACCTATCCGATTGGACCGTTAAATACGAGCACGGGTACGCGAACTGCGGCTGGAACGTCCTCGGCTATGTTTGCAGATCTATTGGTAAATAAAAATCTGACGGATGCGCGTATCCTGTCCGTAACCGGCAAAACTCCCTATGTTGGCACTTATACCACTGTAACTGGCACACAGTTGCAACCGCATGTCGGATGGGATTACATGATAGACACAGCTGGATTAAGCACCTCAGATCCTTCATCGATTCCCCTGCTGCTTTCAGATGGTGCCTTTGCATCGGCAAATGCCATTCAAGGTACCGGGACCGTGACCATTCAAACGACTGGTCTTTGGAAAGATAAAGGCGTTGTGATTTATTCGCTCGGCAATTCCGCGCAATTTCTTAAAGCCACGACCAGCGGCAGCACGTCCAAGGTGCAGGCTCTTGTGGACTCGACTGTAACATTGCCCACAGGAATCCAACTGCTCATTCCTTAACAAGCTGATTAATTTCAGTTAGCATGTTTAAAAAAGAGGATGGGTTTTCCCGTCCTCTTTTTTGCTTTTAGGGACGGGAAGACGAGCGCCCGGCAATTCAAAGGCACACACCCCGAAGCGGTCGCCGCAGCGACCTTTCTGCCCCTCTTGATAGAGGGGATTGGATCGCCACCTCCGTGTTTGTTCTCCCGCTCGCGACGGATGTCGCGAGTGATAACCTGCTTACCCTCGGAGCTTTCATCCCTGCCTGCGGGAGAAAACAAAGGGGGGGAGAATTCCCATGAGGCGTGTGAGATAAGCAGGTTAGACCGAATTGATGAAAAACTTCCAGACGAAGATCCCGGCGACGATCAGAACGATGACCCCGACGGCGATGGCTCCAACCAGGAACAGGCGCTTGTCATCCACCCCCTCTTCCGCCACTGCGATCTGCGGCGTAAGCTGCTCGGCGGGCTCGTTCACTATCCGGCGCTTGGCGTCTTCAAGCTGTTCCACCAGTTCGCCGTAGGAGCTGAAGCGGTCGTCTGGACGGCGCGCCATGGCCTTCATGATGGTGTAGGTGCTGTGCTCGGAAACATAGGGCGCATACGTTTTCAGCGGCAAGGGGGCTTCATTCAGGTGTTTTGCAGCCACCAGCTCCGCCGTACTGGCGTCGAAGGGAGGACGCCCCGCCAGGCAGTGGTACAAGGTCACGCCGAGCGAATACATGTCGCTGTGAAAATCCTCCGGATGGAATTCCAGGCGTTCCGGCGAGACATAATAGGGGGTGCCCCAGATTTCCGAATTGAGTTCGGCCGTTTCAGGAGTGACCGCAAGGCCGAAATCCACCACCTTGGGGATGTTGTTAGGTCCAAAAAGGATGTTGCCGGGTTTGATGTCGCGATGGATCAGGCCGCCGTTCTGGAGCGCAAAGTTCAGGCCGTTGGCCACGCCGACGCCGATGTCCAGCACCTCGGCCTCGCCCAGTTTTTTCCGTTCCATGATCAGGTCGTCCAGGGTCTGATGCCCGATGTATTCCATGACCAGATAATACCGGCCCTCGTTTTCACCGAAGGAATAGACGTGAACGATGTTGGGATGGGTCAGGGACGCGGTGATCTCCACTTCGCGCATGAAGTTGCTGATGAATTTTTTGTCCTCGGAAAGTTCGGGCTTCAAAACCTTGATGGCGACGACGCGGTTCAGATTCAGGTCGGTGGCCCGGTAAACCGAACCCATGCCACCCTCACCCAGAAGAATTTCCAGGCGGTAGTGGTCGAAGTTTTTCCAGATGGTAAAACTTTTGGAACATGACGGACACTCAATGGTTGTTCCAATGGGAAGATCGGTCACATCAATCAACTGGCCGCAGTGGGCGCAGTTCAGAGTATTCTGGCTTTCCGCATTCAATAGCGTAAAATTAGAGGCGGGAAAAGCCTTAGGCAATCAATTATTAACAAAATCGCGAATGAAACTTTATGCCCATATATGGGAGGCAGAGGACGCCAGAGAGCGTCCGGACAAGGCCCTGGCGCTGAGGCTGGGCTTGTCCCGCAGCCGGCTTCAGGGGCTGGCCCGCGAGGGGCATGTAAAAATCGACAGCCACCCGCATGATTTGAAATCCAAAATCAGGGTGGGTTCTGTGATTGAAGTGATGGAGCCGGACCCGGAGCCATTGGACTTGGAAGCGGAGGCGTTGCCCCTGGAGATACTTTACGAGGACCGGGACTTGATAGCCTTGAACAAGGCCGCCGGAATGGTGGTGCATCCGGGGGCCGGCCACCGCGGTGGAACCCTGGTTTCAGCCTTGCTGCATCATTGCCGGGGGAGCTTGTCGGGTATTGGCGGCGTCGAAAGGCCGGGGATTGTCCACCGTCTCGACAAGGAAACCAGCGGGATCATCATGGTCGCCAAGAACGACGAAGCGCACCACCATCTTGCGGCGCAGTTTAAAGGCCGGGAAATTGAGAAGTATTACCTGGCTTATGTTGTACCGGGGCCGCGACTGGAGTCAGGAACCTGGGACGGTGCAATCGGACGGCATCCCGTGCATCGAAAAAAAATGGCAGTGCTGCGGGACGGGGGGCGCCCCGCGCGGACAGATTTTCGCGTTCTGCGGCGTTTTAACCGCGCCTGCCTGCTGGAGCTGCGGATTTATACGGGCAGAACCCATCAGATACGGGTTCACTGCGCTGCGGCGGGTTGTCCGGTCGCAGGGGATGAAGTCTATGGACGGAGAGCGTCCTGGTTGGGCGAAGCGGGTGTGACGCGGCAGCTTTTGCATGCCGCGCGAATGGTGTTTCAACATCCGCGGAGCGGGAAAAAGATTGAATTGTCGGCCCCCGTCCCGGAAGATTTCACCCACTTTGAACGATGGCTGCATGAACATAACCCGGATGCCTCACCCGCTTCTGAAAGCCCTTACAGAGTGTCTTGCCCAAAGGCCGGGCAAAAAAATGGGTAATCTTACATCCGGGTTAAAAGCAAAACCGCCTGAATGGAGCTTTTTGAAACGGTTTTTTTGTATTTTTAATGCGGTTTTGCAAAAAGCTGCATATTTCTGGTGTCTGCCTTCCGCACACGGGCAGGAAGGACAAACGGCGGATTTTTCCTAACGGACTGAGATATGGATATGCAGCTTAAATCCGCGGTAGTTGATTATCTGAAATGCCTGCAAGGCGCCGGAGTCCGGCGCATTACACTTTCCAACGCCACGCTCGAATCGGTCCGGGATTGGGCCCGGGCCGGAGAAAAATCCAAGGCCTTATCCCCGGCGCGGCTTCCGGAGGAAAAAACAATCCGGTCAAGCGTGGCGCAGGAAGCGCCGCTGAATTTGGAATCTGCCCAGAAGCTGGAAGCCCTGCAAAAACTTGCCGCGCGCATTCATGGGGACGGGAAGTATCGCGGCATGTTCCGTTACGCCAAACAAATGGTGTTTGGCGTCGGCTCCCACGACGCGCAGATATTGTTTGTGGGCGAGGCGCCGGGCGCCGATGAAGATGAGCAGGGCGAGCCGTTTGTCGGCCGGGCGGGGCAGCTTCTGACCAGGATGATCCAGGCGATGGGGTTGGAACGGCGGGATGTTTATATCGCCAATATTGTCAAATACAGGCCTGACATGCCGCAGGGCGGCAGCGGCAACCGCAAGCCGACTCCTTCGGAAATCGAAGCCGGGCTGCCCTATGTCCAGGAGCAGATCCGGATTATCCAACCGAAGGTGCTGGTGGCGCTGGGCGCCACGGCAGTGGAAGGGTTGTTTGGGGCGGCCAAGGCGGAGATATCCAAAAAGCGCGGGCAATGGCTCGAATTCATGGGCATCCCCCTGATGCCGACCTATCATCCGGCGTATTTGCTGCGCAATCCGTCCAATGCGGAGAAGCGGAAAGTCTGGGAGGATTTGATGCTGGTGATGGAAAAGACCGGCCTGCCGGTCTCGGAAAAGCAGCGGCGATTTTTTTCCAACAAAGATTAGAAAAATATTTTTAACCACGGATGGGGAAAGCAATTTCTCGCGCCAGGCACGCCAGGGCGCCAAGGAACGCGGTGGATAATGAACGAATGCAAAGCATTCTTAAATTCTTAATTCGAACTCCTGACTTTTTTATGGTTCTTTGTTGTTGGCTTTAAGCTCCAAAACGTATTTTGTTTTTTTTGCGGTCTTGGCGTACTTGGCGCGAAACATCTCATTTAATATTATGAAACAAACAACCGGGATTATTCTTGTTTTTTGCAGCGTACCGGATCTTGAAACGGGTCGTGCGCTGGCGGATCTGCTGCTGAAGGCAAAGGCGGCGGCTTGTGTTTCCATTTTGCCGGGTGTGGAATCGCATTATGTGTGGCAGGGCAAACGGGAACAGGCGGAGGAGCGGCTGCTGATCATCAAGGCCACGGGCTCGAATTATCCGCGGATTGAGGAGCTGTTGATTTCGAATCATCCGTATGAGTGCCCGGAAATAGTGGAAGTGCCGGCGGGCCGGGTGGCGCCGAAGTACCGGGCCTGGCTTCAAATTGATGAAGGTTGAATTCAGAAGTCAGAATTCAGAAGTAAGGCACAGTCAGAACATAGGGATGGATAGGCGGATTTCTGGATTGCCGTGGCGATCCAGTACTTGTGTATATGGGGAAGCGGATTGGCCACAAAGATTGAAAAACTTGACTTTTGCTATCAATGCTATCATATTGTTTGCATGCCCCAACTTATAGTGCGCAATCTGGAAAGCCGTGTTGTGAGGAAACTGCGCGAAGCCGCGGTGCGGCTGGGAGTTTCCGCAGAGGAGGCGCATCGCCGTATCCTGCGCCAGTCGCTCCTTGGGGAGGGATCGCCGCCGCTCTCCTTCAAGGAATACCTTCTTTCCATGCCTGAGGACCCCGGCGATGAGATTTTGGTGCGGAAGCGGCCCCATGGCCGGCGACGGATCAATCTGTGAACGGCTGCCTTCTTGATACCAATATTCTTGCCGAACTGCGCAAACGAGATCGGTGCAACAAGAAAGTGGCGGCATGGTTTGCAGCCCAGGACGATAAATCTATTTTTACGAGCGTTCTGGTCATGGGAGAAATCCGCAGAGGTATTGAATTGGCTCGTCACAAAGATCTTGAAAAGGCGAAAGCTTTGGAGCGTTGGTTGCAGGGGCTCACGCTTCATTTTGAGTCACGCATTTTGCCGGTCACGGGCGCAATTGCCGACCGATGGGGACGACTCAGTGTGGATCAAAAATTACCGGATGTGGATGGGTTGCTCGCTGCCACGGCTTTGGTTCATGACCTGACCTTGGCCACTCGGAATACGGTTGATTTCCTGCGTAGCCGGGTGAAATGGATCAATCCATTTGAAGAATGAGATTGACTGAGGCAATAGAGGTGATATCTTATTGAGATTGTGTCTCAATAAATAAGACCATGTCTGCTTATCTCAATACCGTCCCCGTCGGCACCCAAGGCGTCGTCTTCGCCATTGACGACCATCATGCCCATACCAAGGCCTTGCGACGCCTCGGCGTCCACGAAGGCGCCTTCGTCGAGGTCGTCTCCGGAATCGACCCTGTCATTTTGCGCTGTCATCAAAGCAAGTTCGCCGTACGCCGGGAGAGCCTGGCCGCTGTACAAATCCGCATCCGCCGCCCTGGCAAAGCAACGGGCAAGGCTTCCAGCTTTGTGGCCTCCAATTTTCATCCCTCCCTGCCGCCGACAGAGGAATAACAGCCAGCCCATGAAATCCCTGAATGAAATGCCGCTGGGCAGCACGGCGAAAATATCCGGTCTGAATGCCGGCGGAAACATAGCCCAGCGCTTGATGGCGTTGGGGGTGTTGCCGGGCACTGAAATCGAAGTAGTGGGCGTTGCCCCTTGGGGCGATCCGATTACGATTAAAATCCGGGGCCGCTCGATCAGCCTGCGCCGCGCGGACGCCACCTGTGTGCAGATGGAAGAGCGCGGAGTATGATTCAACCCAACCCGGATGCCAGGCAGGCCACGGTCGCCGTCATTGGCAACCCGAACACCGGAAAAAGCACCCTGTTCAACAAACTGACAGGGAAGCGCCAGCGTGTTGGCAATTATCCGGGTGTCACCGTTGAAAAGAAAACCGGGCGCTTCCAGGCCGGCGGATGGGACATCACCCTGGTGGATTTGCCTGGCGCGTACAGCCTGGCGGCCAGTTCGCCGGACGAGCGGGTGGCGGTGGATGTCCTGACGGGGCAGGGAGGCAACCCGCGCCCCGATCTCATTATTTGCGTGATTGACGCCAGTAATTTGTTGAGAAATCTTTTTTTGGCCATGCAGGCGGCCGATTTTGGCATACCAATGGTCCTGGCGCTGAATCTTTGGGATGAGGCGAAAAAAACCGGCATTGAAATCGATCCCGTCGCGCTCGCTGAAAAACTGGGCGTTCCCGTGGCGCCAACCGTGGCGACGCGCGGCGAGGGGATCGAAGCATTGAAGCTCGCGGTGGAAAGGAGCCTCGAAACCCCCTCCCGCATGAACGTGATGGAATGGCCTTCCGCAGTGGATGTGGCCATCGGGCGGTTGGACACGCTGTTGAATGAAAAACACGACTGCCGGCTCTCGAAGCCGGAATTCAGGCGGGTTTTATTCGATTCGGATTCCGCAATTTTGGGGCGCTGCGGCATTTCACGGCACAATCGCCTGGCGATTTTGGAGGAGGCGCGCAAGCCCTTGTTTGAGGCGGGTCTTAATCCGCTGGCGGCGGAAGCGGTGCTGATTTACGACAAGCTGGGTGAGGTTGTATCGAAGGTTGAGACTCGAACCCGCATGTCGCATACTCCGCTCAGCGAAAAGCTGGATCATATTTTGACCCACAGATTTTTGGGCCTGGCGTTGTTTGCCGCGATGATGTTTCTTGTTTTCCAGGCCATTTATTCATGGGCCAGGCCCGTGATGGAGGCCATGGATTGGGCGACCAAGTGGGCTCAGGGACACACGGCCTCGCTGCTCTCGGGTTCGCCGATGCTGTCAAGCCTCCTGACCGACGGTGTCATAGCCGGGGTCGGTTCCGTGATCGCGTTTTTGCCCCAGATCCTGATTCTGTTTTTCTTTATCTCGGTGCTGGAGGACTCGGGATACATGGCGCGGGCCGCATTTTTGATGGACAAGCTTTTCAGTTGGTGCGGCCTGAACGGGAAAAGTTTTGTCCCGATGTTGTCCAGTTACGCCTGCGCGATTCCGGGCGTGATGTCGGCGAGGACCATCGAAGATCCCAAGGCGCGCTTGGTGACCATCCTGATTGCGCCGTTGATGAGCTGTTCGGCGCGACTGCCGGTTTATGTGCTGATGATCGGGGCCTTTGTTGAGCCGTCCTATGGGAGGTTTACGGCCGGGTTGCTGTTGTTTTCCATGCATTTTATTGGCCTTGCGCTGGCGCTTCCCCTGGCGTTTGTTTTCAACCGCTTTTTGTTGAAGACCCATTCGCAGCCTTTTTTGCTGGAACTGCCCCCTTACCGGATGCCTGAGCCCGCGAACGTCTTCTGGCGGATGTGGGAGCGGGGGCGCGAGTTTCTCAAGCGCGCGGGCACTGTGATTCTGGCCCTTTCGATTGTGATTTGGGCTCTGGTTTATTTTCCGCGCCCTCCGGAACTGGCCCAGAAAGTCCGGCGCGATTTTGTGCAGGAACAGGTGTCGTCAGGGCGTCCGGCATCCGAAGTTGGCCAGGCGTTGGAACAACCGGGATCGGGGTTGTCGGTGGAGTTGAAGAACCGGGAACAGTCCGCCTATGTCCAGCAAAGCCTGATGGGGCGGTTGGGCCGCACGGTACAACCGGTGTTTGCTCCGGCCGGGTTTGATTGGAAAATCACGATCGGGGTGCTGGCCAGCTTTCCCGCGCGCGAGGTGATTATTTCGACGTTAGGCATCATTTACAATCTGGGGGCGGAAGTGGATGAGCACAGCGGGCCGCTGCGGGAGCGCCTGGCAGCCGAGCGTTGGACGGAAGGCCCGCTCACAGGCCGTCCGGTTTTCACCCTGCCGGTGGTGCTGGGCATCATGGTTTTTTTTGCGCTTTGCCTGCAATGCGGTTCCACCGTGGCGATCATCGGCAAGGAGGCGGGTTGGAAGTGGTCGCTTTTTGCATTTTGTTATATGACGGGCCTGGCATGGCTGGGGGCCGTGCTGGTTTATCAGGCGGGAACGGCTATATTTCCTGTATGAACAACTGGATTGAAACCGTCGTGGTGGCGCTCCTCCTGGTTTTGGCATTGGCCTATCTGCTCAGGAGCGCATGGAGAAAGTGGAAGTCGCCCATCTGCGGCGATGGGTGCGGTTGCAGCTCCAAATTGTTAAAGAAGTAGCGGAGTTACAGGCAATGTCATCCGGGGATAATCCACAAAGGCACACACCCCGAAGCGGTCGCCGAGGCGACCTTTCTGCCCCTCTTGGTGGAGGGGATAAAAATTAATGCTTGCAAGCAAAGCCATCACCCAAGGTACACTCGTTCATCCATGCCAACGACCGAATTAGTTTATTTTGGCAAGCCCGGCAGTTTTACCCATCTCGTGGCAAAAAAAATCCCAGGCAAGCCCAGGCTTGTGTCCCGGGGCACGGTTCAAGAGGTCTTTGAATACGTGAAGCAGAAAAAATCCAGACTCGGAATCGTCCCGATTGAAAACTCATCGAGCGGGATGATTCCGGACACCGTGGATCATTTGGTGGGGGAAAAGCACGGGCTCATCATCCAGGAGGAGCATGCGATCAACGTCAAGCTTGCCTTGCTGGGAAAAAAGGGGCGGGCCATCAAAAAGGTTTATTCGCACTTCGCCCCGTTTCAACACTGCCAGGAATGGCTCAAGCGCCATTATCCGGATGCGGAACAAATCATTGTGGAAAGCACCAGCGCGGCGGCCATGCGCGCGGGCAGGGAACGGTATGCGGCAGCGATTGCGCCGAGGACGGCGGCCGTCAAATACAAGCTGGACGTACTCCAGTTTCCCATCAATGAAAGGGTGCCCAATCGGACCCAGTTTTTCGTTTTGGGGCATGAAAAAAAGCAATCCGGCCAGGCCAGGGAAACCAGCCTTTCGGTGATTTTAAAAAACAAGGTGGGGAGCCTCTGCAGCTTTCTGAAACCGTTTTCCGATAACGGCATCAATCTGAAGCGCATCATCTCGCGCAATATCGTCGGCCATCCCAACACCTATGTTTTCTTTGTCGGCGTTGAGGCCCCGATCGGGGACGCGGCGATGAAGAAAGCGATGGATGAAGCCCGCACGCATTGCTCGGAAATCCGGGTGTTGGGCTCCTACCCGGTCTATCCGCCTTTTGAATCCTAACAAGACAACATTAAATATGAACGCAGCAGCAACCAATCAACTCGATCAACTGAAGAAATACACCAAAGTCGTGGCGGATACCGGCGATTTTCAATCAATCCGGGAATACGAACCCTTTGACGCCACCACAAATCCCTCGTTGATTTTGAAGGCGGTGCAAAAGGACGAGTACAAGCCGCTCCTGCAAAAAGCCATTCACGACAGTCCGAAGGCGAAGCCCTCCGATGTCATCGACTCCCTGCTGATTTTGTTCGGCCTGGAAATATTGAAGATCATTCCGGGCAGGGTTTCGACGGAAACCGACGCGCGTTTGTCCTTTGACACCTCTGGAACGATTGAAAAAGCCCGCAAACTGATCGGGCTGTATGAAAAATGCGGGATTGGCCGCGAGCGTATCCTGATCAAGATCGCCTCGACCTGGGAGGGGATCCGGGCGGCTGAAGTCCTGGAGAAGGAGAAGATCCGCTGCAACATGACCCTGTTGTTTTCACTGCCCCAGGCCGTGGCATGCGCCGAGGCGAAGGCCCAGTTGATATCGCCGTTTGTCGGGCGCATTTATGACTGGTATAAAAAGAACGAGGGCCGCGACTTCAAGGGCCCCGAAGACCCGGGTGTTGTTTCCGTGGGCCGGATCTACAATTATTACAAGAAGTTTGGCTACAAGACTGAAGTCATGGGCGCCAGCTTCCGCAACAGCGGCCAGATTTTGGAACTGGCGGGCTGCGACTTGCTGACCATCAGCCCCAATTTGTTGCAGGAACTGAAAGACGGCAAGGGGGAGGTGCTTCCCAAACTGACATCCGAAGCAGCCAAGGCCAGCCCGATTGAGCGGATTCCGAACGATGAAAAGACATTCCGTTTCCTGCTCAATGAAGACGCCATGGGGACGGAAAAATTGGCGGAAGGCATCCGGATTTTTGTGGCAGACGCGGTGAAACTCGAGGCGCTCATCCAGGCGGGGAAATAAAAAAACATTGATCCGGGCAAGTGCGGTTTTTTAGAAAGGGAAAATGGGGACACTTGATCTTCTCAAACCGGGGTTGGTTTCCATTACGTTTCGGAAATTGACTCCGCCGCAGATTGTTGCGCTTTGCTCCCGGGCGGGCGTTTCCGGCATCGAGTGGGGCGGAGATGTGCATGCGCCGCACGGCGACTTGGAAGTCGCGAAGCGTGTTTCAAAGCTGACCCGGGATGCCGGACTGGAAGTGGCCGCCTATGGCTCATACTACCGGGTTGGTTCCAGCGAGCAAGATGGCCTGCCTTTTGAAAAAGTTTTGGACTCGGCAGTGGCGCTGGCTGCGCCGCGAATCCGGGTCTGGGGCGGGGTGAAAGGCTCCGCCCAGGCGGACGAGGCTTATTTTAACTGGGTTTCGGACGAGTCGTCCCGGATTGCCGCGCTCGCGCAGGAGGCCGGGGTGCGCATTTCTTATGAGTATCACGAGGGAACGCTGTTGGACACGATTCCCTCGGCCCTGAAGTTGATGGAAAAGGCGGGGCATCCGAATCTGGAGTTTCTCTGGCAGCCGCCCCATCGCGTGGAATTATCCCATTGCCTCAGGAGTTTGGAATCGGTGCTGCCCCGTCTTTCCAATGTTCATGTTTTCCACTGGTGGCCGGATCCGGGGACCCGGCTTCCCTTGGCTGATGGAGCCGGGCCTTGGCGGCAGTATCTGGATATTCTTCTGGCGAATGGTAAACCCCGCTATTGCCTGCTGGAATTTGTGAAGGATGACGAGCCCGCGCAATTTCTGGAAGATGCCGCGACGCTCAAGCGCTGGATTTCAGAGGCTTCTGTAAAATAAGTGGAAGCGCGGCAAATTCCTTAAATTGACGAATTTCTGTCAACTATTTGCCATTATTATTTGTTTAGCTTTGTGCGAATACAGCATGAAGGCCGGGAAAATCCATGAAAAGATGCTGGCTGGTTCGCTTAATATTCGTTTTGCCGACCTCTGCAAAGTGGCTGGAGCATTTGGTTACCGGCTCGATCGCGTCAGCGGCAGTCACCATATCTTTGAGCATCCGCAGGCTTCCCGGCCACTTAATTTTCAAAACGATCGTGGCCAGGCCAAGCCATATCAGATTCGACAATTCCTGCGCGATGTGAAAGAATTCCATTTGTCGATAGATGAGTGATGCCATGAGCGATTACCACATCAACCTGTTTTACAGTGAGGAAGACGGCGGTTACATTGCCGATATTCCCGACCTGAAATCCTGTTCCGCGTTTGGCAGAACGCCTGAAAAAGCATTGCACGAAGTGCAGATTGCCAAAGCGGCATGGCTGAAGGCTTGCCGCGCCCGCAAGAAACCCATTCCCAAGCCCCGCAACCGGCCGACTATTGACGCAATCGCAGATTGAGCTGGCCTTAACTCAACAAATAATAGGAGGACACAAGGTCGCCCCTCCATCTCGATAACACCCTTTGCGTTTCTTCGCGATCTTCCTGTAGAAATGTGTTGCGCCTTTCCTTGTGGCTTCCCGAAAAAAGTCCAAATTTGCGATGATCTGGCCCGGAGAGTGCTGCTTTTTAGGGGTATGATGAAATCAAAAACCAGGATTTTCTCCATAAGGGAATCGAATGGATCCGGCAGGCCGGGGCGCAAAGCGGCGCTTTCCGGACGACGGGGTGTCGCCTACCGTTATTGCATCATGGGCCGGACGCTGTTTCGCATCCGTGTGAGCCAGGATTGAAGCCTCTATTTCCTTGCCGTTAAAAGGAGTGTCAGCCATAGCTTTGGATGGAGTTTATCCGGCCATGCTTTTCAGCAATTATAAAACAGAGGGCTTCTTCGATGAGATGTTCAATGGCAATGCACAGCTCCGCCCGCATTACAAACAGTTGTTTGCCTGCGTCAATGAACTGAGCAAAAAGGATTTCGCCCAGAAACGCCAGGCGGTGGATCTAAGTTTCCTGCGCATGGGCGTGACGTTCACCGTCTATGGCGACCAGGAGGGGACCGAGCGCATATTCCCCTTCGACCTGATTCCGCGCATCATCCCGAACAAGGAATGGCAGGTTTTGGAAAAGGGCCTCAAGCAACGCATCACGGCGCTGAATCTCTTTTTGCACGATCTCTACCACGAGCAGCGGATTTTGAAGGAAGGCGTGATCCCAGCTTCATACGTTTTGTCCGCCCGGCATTTTCGCCGCGAATTTATGAACTTCCGCGTGCCGCGCGACATTTACATCCACATTTGCGGCACGGACCTGATCCGGGACAACGACGGCACGTACATGGTGCTCGAAGACAATGCGCGCAGCC
The DNA here is from genome assembly GCA_028713655.1 of Candidatus Methylacidiphilales bacterium. Lineage (NCBI taxonomy): Bacteria > Pseudomonadati > Verrucomicrobiota > Methylacidiphilae > Methylacidiphilales > Methylacidiphilales bacterium. The sequence goes on from JAQTNW010000019.1 coordinate 26,856, forward strand.
CTTCGGGTGTTTCCTACCTTTTGGAGAACCGACAGGCGATGAAGCGGGCCTTCCCCAATTTTTTTGAAAAAATAGGCGTGCGGCCGGTGGACCACTACGCGGCGGATCTTCTGGCCACCCTGCGCCATATTGCCCCCGGCGGGAAGGAAAATGCGACGGTGGTGGTGTTGACGCCGGGTATTTACAACAGCGCCTATTTTGAGCATTGCTTTCTGGCCAGGGAAATGGGCGTGCCGATTGTGGAAGGCCGGGACCTGGTCGTGCGCGATGCGAAGGTGTATATGCGGACAACCAAGGGCCTGCAGCAGGTGGACGTGATCTACCGGCGGATCGATGATGATTTTTTGGACCCCATGGTTTTTCGCCGGGACTCGTCCCTCGGTGTCCCGGGGCTGGTCAGCGCGTACAAGGCGGGCCAGGTGAGCCTGGCCAATTCCATCGGCACCGGCGTCGCGGACGACAAGGTGATGTATTATTTTGTGCCGCGCATGATCAAGTTTTACCTGGGCGAAGACCCGATCCTTCCCAATGTGCCGACCTATTTGCCGAACGAAAAACAAGACAGGAAATATGTCCTGGAAAACCTTCCCAAGCTGGTGGTCAAGGCCGCCAATGAGGCGGGCGGTTATGGGATGTTGATAGGGCCGAAAGCCACAAAGACCGAGCTGGCCGATTTCAAGAGAAAGGTTGAAGCCGAACCGCGCAACTATATTGCGCAACCGACCATTTCGCTTTCCCGCCATCCGACCTGCTGCGATGCCAGGGCGGAGGGGCGGCATATTGATTTGCGCCCGTACATCCTGTATGGCGACAAAATCCGCATTGTGCCGGGCGGCCTGACCCGTGTGGCGTTGAAAAAGGGTTCCCTGGTGGTAAATTCCTCCCAAGGCGGGGGGAGCAAGGACACCTGGGTGCTGTTTGGAGACGAATAATGCTGTCACGCGTGGCCGATTCGCTGTATTGGATGAGCCGTTATCTCGAGCGGGCTGAAAATATTGCCCGCATCGTGGACGTCAACCTGCAGTTGCTCCTGGATTTTCAGGGAATGGACGACAAAAAACTCGAGGAACACTGGGAGCCGCTGGTCAAGAGCCTGGGGGATGAGAAGCTGTTCCAAAAACTGTATAAAAAATCCGACAGCCGGACTGTGACAGATTTTTTGACCTTCAACAAAAAAAATCCAAACTCGATTTTGTCCTGCCTGATCCTGGCCCGTGAAAACGCCCGCAGCGTGCGCGATCAAATCTCGCTTGAAATGTGGGAGGAGATCAACCGGTTGTATCTGTTCATCCGTTCGACCAATGCGAAGGAGGTGTGGTCGCGCGGGCCGTATGATTTCTACCGGGAGATCAAGCAGAGTTCCTATCTTTTCCAGGGATTGACGAGCGCCACGGTCACGCACGACGAGGGGCGGGAATTTTCCCAGGTCGGGCGTTTTCTCGAGCGGGCGGACATGACCTCGCGCATTCTCGACGTGAAATACCACATTCTGCTCCCCAGCGCGCTGGATGTGGGCGGGGAGATCGACACCGTCCAGTGGGCGGCGGTGTTGCGTTCGTGCAGCGCCTATGAGGCCTATCAACAGATGTACGCATCGGACCTCGTGCCGTGGAAGGTGGCCCAATTCCTCATTTTTGGCGACCTGTTTCCGCGCTCCATCCGCTTTTGCGTCCGGACCCTGGATTATTCCCTGCACCGCGTTTCGGGGAGCGCTGTCGGCTTTTTTTCCAACTCCGCGGAAAAATTATCCGGACGGCTGGTTTCGGACCTTACCTATGCCGGCATCGAGGACGTGTTGAAAACCGGGCTGCACGAATATCTGGATCAGATCCAACTCAAGCTGACCGAGATTGGCAGTGCGGTTTTTGAAAATTACATCTTCTTCGGGCAAACGAATATCGAGGAGGAAATCCAGATACAGCAACAGCAACAGTGACAAACTGCATTTCCTCGCGCAAAGACGCCAAGGCGCAAAGGAAAGCCATTCTTAACATGAAGGCAAAAGCGAATGGGGAGTTTATCGCAAACTCGCGCCATCCGTCGCGAGCAGGAGAACACAAAAATCACAAAGAAACATGTGCGTAAAACTAAGAACGATTTTTCTTTGCTCTGTGGCTAACCCTCAGCAGTTTTTGTCTTCCTTTGCGCCTTGGCGTCTTTGCGTGAGGAATGATTTTATTCCCCGGGGAAGGTTTTGACACTGCCGGGAAATGGGCAAGAATCCCATCCCATGCCGCCACGCATTGTAATTGGAGTGGGAATCGCCGGTTATCCGGTTTCTGCGGCGGGTACCACATGGTGTTTTTTCCAGTGGGTGCTGGGCTTTCGTTCCGCGGGATGGGATGTCTGGATGGTGGAGGATATCCCGGGCGACAAATGTGTGGGTTGGGATGGCGCCCCCGCAGCTTTTGAGCAAAGCGCCAATCGCGCGCACTGGGAGCGGATCGTTCGTGAATTTGGATTGGAGGGCCGCGCCACCCTGCTGGTTGACGGGAAATCCGAGGAGAAAAAGTCGCTGCTCGACTTCGCTTCGGGAGCGGATCTGTTTCTGAATATCTCCGGCCATTTTAAAAACAAAGCGGTGCTGCGCGCGCCGAAGCGCCGGATTTATCTGGACCTCGATCCGGCCTTTACGCAGATATGGGCGGCTGTGTATGGCGTGGACATGAATTTTGGAGGGCACGAATTATTTTTCACGGTCGGTGGTCTGCTGAACCGGCCCGACTGCCGCGCTCCCAAATTGGATCGCGAATGGTTTGTCACACTGCCTCCGGTAAATCTTGAACCCTGGTCTCCGGGCAACATCGCGCCGGGGGATGCGTTCACGACAATGACGCATTGGTATGGGTATCCTCCGGCGGAATATCAGGGTCAGTGGTATGGCAATAAATCCGAGGAATTTGAAAAAATAACGGATCTCCCGCGCCAGACTCGCGCGCAGCTTGAAATCGCGACCGATCTTTCGCCCGGGCAGGATGAGTATGAGGCGTTTACCCGTGCCGGTTGGCGGCTTGTAAAGGCAGCGCCGCTGAACGAACCATGGCAACGTTACCGGGATTATCTGGCGGGAAGCAAAGGCGAGTTTTGCGTCGCAAAAAACGGTTATGTGCGTTCGCGTTGCGGCTGGTTCAGCGACCGCAGCGTCTGCTACTTGTCTCTGGGCCGCCCCGTAATCCTGCAGGATACCGGCTGGACCGAAATGCTTCCGGCGGGCGAGGGGTTGCTTCCGTTTCAAGACATGGCTTCGGCCGCCCGCGCGTTGGAGACGGTATTGTCGGATGAGGAACGGCACCGTCGCGCCGCCCGGAAGATAGCCGAGGAGTATCTCGACGCGCGCAAGGTTGTGGAGCGGATGGTCGGCAGGATTTGACGGTCAGAATCGGTTTGCCAAGCTCGCGGCGCTGCCCTATCACCGTTTCATGCAGACGACTCTCGTTACCGGTGCGGCCGGATTTTTGGGTTCTCATTTGGTGGACAGGTTGCTGGCCGAAGGCCACAAGGTCATCGGTGTTGATAATCTGTTGACCGGCAATATTGCCAATATCGAACATCTGGCGGGGAACCCAAACTTCAAATTCATCAAACAGGATGTCACGGAATATCTTTTTATTCCCGGACCCATCGACTTTATTTTCCATTTTGCCTCACCCGCGAGTCCGATCGATTATCTCGAATTGCCGATTCAGACCCTGAAGGTCGGTTCGCTGGGAACACACAAGGCGCTGGGTTTGGCGCGGGAAAAAAAGGCGAGTTATTTGCTGGCCTCCACTTCCGAATGTTACGGGGATCCCCTGGTTCATCCGCAGAAGGAAGACTACTGGGGCAATGTCAATCCCATTGGCCCGCGCGGCGTCTATGACGAAGCCAAGCGTTTTGCCGAGGCGATGACGATGGCGTACCACCGGACGCACGGCGTCAACACGCACATTGTGCGGATTTTCAACACCTATGGCCCGCGTATGCGGTTGCGCGACGGACGCGTGGTCCCGGCCTTCATAAGCCAGGCGTTGAAAGGCGAGCCTCTGACCGTGTTTGGCGACGGGAAGCAGACCCGCAGCTTTTGTTATGTCTCGGACCTGATTGACGGCATTTACCGGCTTTCGCAAAGTGATTTTCATGAGCCCGTGAACATCGGCAATCCGCATGAGATGACGATCCAGCAGTTTGCCGAGGAAATCGTCCGGGCCACAGGATCCAGCAGCAAGGTGGATTACCGTCCGCTGCCTGTGGACGACCCGAAACAGCGGCGCCCGGACATCACCCGGGCCAAAACGCTTCTCGGTTGGGAGCCGAAAATCACCCTGCGAGAAGGCCTGGAAAAGACGATTGAGTATTTCAAGAAAAAGTTACCGGAGAGCTGACGGCGCTCCCGGATGGATTGGAAGATCGATGCGCCGCTGCTTGTCCGTTGTTGTCTTGATTCTGGCCTGCGGCACCGGAGTGCTATCGCCCCTGCGCGGAGCCGACCCGAAGACCGGGCCCGATGACGACCAGGAAGCGCGCTACCGCAGTTCCCTGATGTTTGCCAGCGTCATGGAACAGATCCGCGAGCAGTATGTGGATCCTTCCGAGGTTGATTACGACAAGCTGACATACGCCGCGCTGGAGGGAATGCTTTCGTCCCTCGATCCGTATTGTGAATTTCTGGACCCCGATCGCTATGAGGAAATGCGCAATGATACCGAGGGCGAATTTGGCGGCCTGGGGGTTTACATCGGCGTCAGCAACCGGACCCTGATGATCAACATGCCGATTGAAGGCGGGCCGGCCTTTCGCGCCGGGCTGATGCCGGGAGACTGGATTGTCAAAATCAATGGAAAGACCACCAAGGGCCTGTCGCTGAATAGCGCCATTCGTTTGTTACGCGGCAAGACCGGGGAACCGATCAGCCTGGTTACATTTCGTCCCTCCACCAATGAGACCAGGGAAGTCGTATTGACCCGCGAGGTGATCAATATCCCGACCATCCGCGGTACGCGGATGCTGGCCGTCGAAGAGGCGGGTGCGGACAAGATCGGCTACATCCGCATCACGCAGTTTGGAGACAAAACGCTTGACGAATTTGACCAGGCAATGAAGGCATTGTTGGACCAGGGAATGAAAGTCCTGGTATTGGATCTCCGCAACAACCCCGGCGGGCTTCTGGAAGTGGCGGTCCAGGTTGCCGGCAGGTTCGTGCCGACGGGCACGGTGATTGTTTCAACGGAAGGCCGCCAGGGGGTCCCGAAGGCATTCTACCAGGCCAAAGGGCGCGATCATTATCTTCATCTCCCGATGATGGTCATGATCAACCGGCATAGCGCCAGCGGCGCCGAGATCGTTGCAGGCGCGCTGAGGGATCTCGGCCGCGCCGTGTTGATCGGCGAAACGTCCTATGGCAAGGGATCTGTGCAGACCGTACAGGCGCTTGATGTGAACGTGAATCCGCCCGTGGCCCTGCGCCTGACAACCGCGCGGTATTACACACCCAGCCGCAACCCGATCAACAAAGTGGGCATCCTCCCCCAAATTGAAGTGCCGGTGACCGTGGAGGAGGAGCAGGCGATCTTGCGCAAACAAAACTGGTATATGCTCAAGGACGAGGAGCGCAAGGAGTTGGCGAATCTTCGCGATGTGCAATTGGATCGCGCGGTGGCGGTCCTGAAGGGCATGATGATTTATTCCATTCGCAAATCCCCGGCCCCGGCGAAGCAGACGGCCTGGCAATAAGTCGATCCCATGCGTGTTTTGGGCATTGAAACCTCCTGTGACGAAACATCCGTTTCGGTCGTGGAGAAGGAGGGGGGACGGCTGAGGATCCTGCAAAATGAAATTGCCTCCCAGATCGAGCAGCATCGTCCCTTTGGCGGCGTGGTGCCCGAACTGGCCACGCGGCAACACCTGCTCCGGCTTGATCCCATGGTCCGGGAATTGGCGGCTGCCGGGATACCGGACTGGCAATCCATTGACGGCATCGCCGTGACAGCGGGACCCGGCCTGGCCTCGGCGTTGCTGGTCGGAGTGAGCTATGCCAAGGCGCTTGCCTTTGCGCTGGGGAAACCCTGGCTGGCGGTCAATCACATGGAAGGCCACCTGTTTTCCCCCTTCCTTTCCAACGAAGAGGTCCCGGTTTGCCCTCATGTGGCCTTGATCGTCAGCGGCGGGCACACGCTGCTGCTGCATGTGCGGGAGCCGTTTAATTATAAATTGTTAGGCAGGACCCAGGATGACGCCGCGGGCGAGGCTTTTGACAAAGTGGCCAAACTGCTCGGGTTGCCGTACCCGGGAGGACCGGAGGTCGAAAAAGCCGCGCGTGAAGGAAATCCAAGCGCGGTGGATTTCCCGCGCAGCATGCTGGATTCCGGCGATTTCAATTTCAGTTTCAGCGGGCTGAAGACAGCGGTGCGCATCCACCTGCAGCGCCATCCGGGAATTTCCGCGCCCGACGTCTGCGCCTCGTTCCAACAGGCGATCCTCGACGTGCTCGTGGCCAAGACCCTCCGTGCCGCAAAACATGCGGGCGTAAAAATCATTACTGTTAGTGGCGGCGTGAGCTGTAATCGTGCCCTGCGGGATGCGATGGAAGCTGCGGCAAAACGCCACGGCATGGAATGCCGGGTGGCTGATCCGGGGTTGAGCACGGACAACGCGGCGATGATTGCGGCCGTGGGCGCCTGCCGGTTGGAAGCGGGCTTGAGCAGTCCCTGGGATTTCGACATCGATCCCAATTGGAAACTGGCGGAATAAAGTAGAATAATCACTTCCTTGCCCTCGCGCGCGCCGCATATTTCTTTTGCCCCACAGTGAAAACGGCGCTATTGTAATAAAGTGAAGTTAGGCCAAAGACAAATCACGTTTGGGGCTTTTTGTATCTCGGCAGTGGTGCATTTTGCCATTCTACTCATCATCGGCGGTTTTGTCCTGATTGAAGCTCCGATCCAGCACGAAACCCCGGTCGGGACGCTGGATGTTGCGCCGCCGAGCAACCTTCCCCCGGAGGAGGCCAAACCTGATATGACCCAGGAGCCCACGCCACCGGAACCGGATCAGGAGCAGCAACCCAATGTAACGCAGAACTTGCAGCCTGATGCACCCAATGTTATCATCAGCCCCGTTCCCAACCAGAACTACACCATGGTGGCAGGAACAGGTCCGATCCTGTCCGGAGTATCGGGCGCTCTTTCCAATGGAAGCGGAAGCGCTGTGGCCGCCAAGGGCCAGAAATCGGCGCCCCTCGCGGTGGGCAATCCCTTCGGTAGATCGCAAATGTTAAAGGATGGGTTGACCGGCATCTTTTATGACCTGAAACAAACAGCCAACGGCAAGCCCAATAAAAGCATGAATGATGCGGAATATGGGGAGGTGGTTACCGAATTTGCCAAACATTTTAACGAATCCACTTTACGAAAATATTTTGCGTGTCCGAACCCGCTTTATAACACCCAGATTTTCATACCGTTCGTGGGCGCAGATCAGGGGCCGACGGCATTCCATGTCGAAGACCTGGTACAGCCGCGTCAGTGGGTGGTTCTCTACAGAGGCTCGTTTGCGGCCCCGCAAACAGGAACTTACCGTTTGGTTGGTTATGGAGACGACGTATTGATCGTCAATGTGGATGGGAAAGTGGTTTTGGATGGAAGCATCAACAAAAATAACGACCAGGATTACGGGCCGCCTCTTACGACTTTCAAATCACCCGAGTTTATTAAAAAACATAAAATCGGCGGGGGCACGGCCTACCTGGCCTATGGATATTGGATGGACCTGAACGCCGGGGAAGCCCATGACATCCAGATTCTCATTGGGGAACGTCCGGGCTTTGTCTTTGGCACGTTCATTCTGGTACAGCAAAAAGGAGTCGATTACCCGCTGGAAAAGAACGGGCGCCCGATTCTTCCTATTTTCAAGCTGGCAGACACGGACGATTCGCAATTTCAGAACATTGACAATGCCCCCGCCATCGGCACCAAAGGGCCGATTTTTGCCCTGCCTGACGCAAAAGATGAGTCTTCAAAATAAAATGCGTAAATTAATCAGCCCAAAAGCCTTCGGGCCAGAAACGGGCCTTGATAGACAAAACCGGTATAGACTTGCACCAGGCTCGCGCCGGCATCGAGTTTTTCCTGGAAATCGTCGCGGGTGAAAACCCCGCCCACGCCGATCACCGGCAGTTTTCCGCCCGATTCGGACGAGATAAAACGGATGATTTCGGCGCTTCTTTCTCGCAACGGCAGGCCGCTGAGCCCGCCTGTTTCATTCAGAGAGACGGAGCTGTGGTCGAGGGTGGTGTTCGTCGCGACAATGCCGTCGAGTTTTTCGTCCGAGATCAGATTCAGGATGGCTGAGATTTGCTCTTTTGATAGGTCCGGCGCGATCTTTAACAACAGCGGCTTGGCTCCGAGGCTCCGGTTTTTTTGCTGCAAGGCCGAGAGGATGGGGCGGAGGTTGTCCACATTCTGCAGGTCGCGCAAGCCGGGCGTGTTCGGGGAGCTGACGTTGACCACGAAATAATCGCCAAAGGCATGCAATTTTTGGAAGGAATAAAGATAGTCGTCAGCCGCCTCATCCAGCGGGGTGAGCTTGGATTTTCCGATATTGATGCCCAGTGGATAATTCCAGCAGCGCCAATTTTTGCGGACTTCGGCCAGGCGGTCGGCGATGATGTCCGCGCCGCTGTTGGGAAATCCCATGCGGTTGATGAGGGCCCTTTGCTGCGGGCAGCGGAAGACGCGCGGAGTGGGATTGCCGGGCTGGCCCAGTTGCGTGACAGTGCCGATTTCGGTAAAGCCGAATCCCAGACGGTACATGGCTTCAATGGCCGTGCCCTCCTTGTCAAAACCGGCGGCCAGGCCCAGGGGATTGCGGAAAGTCAGATTCCAAAGCTTCACGGGCCTGTCTTTGGGCGTTGCGAGGTGTTGGAGCAGCCTGGCGGCGGGGGTGCGGGTCAGAAGGCTCAGCGAAAAGTGATGGATCCATTCCGGATCGGTTTGGAAGAGCAGGGGGCGCAGGATGCGTGTGTAAAACATGTTATTTGCCTATGCAGAAATTTTTAAACAACCTGTCAAGCATATCCTCATTGGTGGCTTCGCCAACTATTTTACCACAGGCGTTGAGCGCCTGCCGCAAGTCGGAACTGATGAGCTCCGGCGGCGACTTTTGATTTGTCATTTCAAGGGCGCGGTCCAAATTTTCCACCGCTTCCCGCAGCAGGCTTTCATGACGGCTGTTGATGGCCACATGATCCAGTCCGGCGCTGCTTTCGTTCAAACGCAGTATTTTGACGATTTCGGATTTTAATTCGGCCAATCCGGTTCCACTGCGGGCCGATAACGCCAGCCCCCCGGCCTTGGTTTTTCGGGGCAGGTCGGATTTGGTCAGGCAGGCAAGCAACGGAATTTTTTCTGGAAAATCCGGCGCTGTGAAGTTCCCGGAGGGGTCCGAGCCGTCAATCAGGAACAGGATGAGGTCGGCCTCATTCAAGGCTTGCCGGGTGCGTTCAATGCCGAGCTTTTCAATTTCGTCCGGGTTTTCCCGCAAACCCGCGCTGTCGGTCAGGCGGATGGCGATCCCTTCCAGAAAAATGACTTCTTCGATGGTGTCACGGGTCGTCCCGGCGATGGGGCTGACAATGGCGCGGTCGCGTTCCAACAAGGCATTCAGCAGGCTGGACTTGCCGGAGTTCGGCGCGCCGGTGATTACAACGGACAAACCGGAGCGAATCCATTTCCCCTCCCGGGCGGAGGCGAGCAGATTTTGGATGCGCAGGCGGGTCTGCTTGATTTTTCCGATAAAACCGCGGCTGACATCGGGAGTGATGTCTTCATCCGGAAAATCGATAAACGCTTCCAGGTGGGAAAGTACTTGCAACAGGTTTTCACGTTCTTCCTGCAGGATTTGGCCGAGCCTGCCGTTTTGCAGGGCGTGGGCGGCGCGCAGGGCGCGTTCGCTGCGTGCGTGGATCAGGTCCATGACCGCCTCCGCCTGGGTCAGATCCATCTTGCCGTTGAGAAAGGCGCGCTGGGTGAATTCGCCGGGGTCGGCCGGCCGTGCGCCGCTCTGGCAAAGTGTCTGGAGAATGCGTTCGACGATCAGCATGTTGCCGTGGCAACTGATTTCCACCATATCCTCGCCAGTGTAGGAGGCCGGAGATTTCCAGAACGTCGCAACCACCTCATCGATGATTTCAGTGCCGGAGCGGAAGCGGGCGAAGCTTGCGTGTTGGGGTGCGAAAGGGGAGTTGATATGGTTTTGGATGATGGCATGGGATTGGGGCCCGCTCAGGCGCAGGAGTGCGAGGGCAGCCGGACCCGGAGGCGTGCTGAGGGCGATGATGGTGTCGTTAGCCATGCGGGTTCCATCATGGTGGGGGTTTTAAAAAATACAATAATCTCTCGATTTAACAGAACGCTTGTAGTATGCTCAGCATCCCATGGGTGAACATTTCATCGGCATTGATTGCGGCACTCAAGGCGCCAAGGCCGTGGTGGTGAATGGACAGACCGGCAAAATACTCTCATCCGGTTCATCTTCTTACGGTTTGATCCCGGGTTTGCGGGACGGCGCAAAGGAACAGCATCCCAAGACGTGGGTTGCGGCCATGACGGAGTCGGTCCGGGAGGCGCTGGCCAAGGCTGGGATTTCATCCGCCACAGTCAAGGGGATCGGAGTCTCCGCGCAACAGCACGGCCTGGTGGTGCTGGACGAAAATGGCGAGGTGATTCGTCCCGCCAAGTTGTGGTGCGACACCAGCACGGCATCGCAGGCCGAATCCCTGATCAAAAAATTGGGCGGGCTGAAAAAAGTGATCGCGCTGACCGGCAACGGAATCCCGGCCGGGTTTACCGCCTCGAAGCTTCTCTGGCTGAAGCAGCATGAACCGAAGAATTATCATGCAATTCATACCGTGCTCCTGCCTCACGATTATTTGAATTATCATCTGACGGGGGTCGCCACCATGGAAGCCGGAGACGCATCCGGAACCGGTTTTTTTGACACCAAAACGCGGGGCTGGCAGCCAAAAGTCGTGGCCGCCATTGATCCGGAGTTGGCGGACAAACTTCCGGCCATTCAGCCTTCCTGCCAGCCCGCCGGCGCGCTTTTGGCGGACGTGGCAAAAGCCCTTGGGCTGGAACCCGGCACCCTGGTCTCTGCGGGCGGTGGAGACAACATGATGGGCGCCATTGGCACCGGCAACACCAAGCCCGGGATTGCCACTGCCAGCCTTGGCAGTTCCGGCGCCATTTACGCCTATTCTTCCAGGCCGGTGATTGACCCGTTGGGCGAGGTGGCGGCTTTCTGCGACAGCACGGGCGGCTGGCTGCCGCTGGTTTGCACCCAGAATGTGACTATCGCTACCGAGTTGTTAAAAAAGGCCCTCGGTTGGGATAATGACCGCCTCACGGCGGAAGCCGGAAAAGTGGCGCCCGGTTCGGATGGCCTGTTTCTCCTGCCTTATTTTCAAGGCGAACGCGTTCCGAACCTGCCGGATGCGCGCGGCGTCTTTTTCGGCCTGGATTCCAAAAATTTCACGCTGGAACATTTCGCGCGCGCCACGCTCGAAGGCGTGGCCATGGGCTTGAATTACGGCATGGAACGGTTGAAAGACCTCGGAATCCGGCCCAAACAAATCCGCCTGACAGGCGGAGGCTCGGCGAATCCCCTGTGGCGGCAAATCCTGGCTGATGCTTTTGACACGGAAGTGGCGGCTCTGGAAACGACCGAGGGAGCCGCCTATGGCGCAGCCCTGCAGGCCAAATGGGCGTACGCGTGCAGCCGCGGGCAGCGCGTTCGCATCCAGCAGATCACGGATGCCTTTGTCAAAGTGGACGCCTCCACCCGGACGGTGCCCAACAAGAAAAACGCGAAATTATGCCGCGACCTGCAGCAATTTCATCAAAAATTATCGAAGGCGAATGCTCCTGTATTTGCCAGCCACGCCGCGTTGCGTTAATTTTAAGCCTCCATGAGTTTGAAAACTGAAAGCTGGTCGATTGCGGGGCGTGAGTTTCATTCCCGGCTGCTGGTGGGCACAGGTAAATTTGCTTCGCCCCAGGACATGAAGGACGCCCTGGAAGCCTGTGGCACCCAACTGGTGACCGTGGCATTGCGCCGGGCGGACCTGAGCGGAAAGGACGATCCTTCCGCCGACATTTTAAATTACATCGATCCGGCGAAGTACCTCATCATTCCCAACACCAGCGGCGCGATGAACGCTGAGGAAGCTGTCCGGCTGGCCCGGCTCGGCGTTGCGGCCGGATTGCCGAAGTGGGTCAAACTCGAGATCCATCCCGACCCGCGCTATCTCCTGCCGGACCCGATTGAAACGCTCAAGGCCGCCGAGATTCTGGTGAAGGAAGGTTTTACCGTGCTGCCCTATATCAACGCCGATCCCGTGCTGGCGAAGCGTCTGGAAGAAGCGGGGACGGCGGCCGTCATGCCGCTGGGATCGCCCATCGGTTCCAACCGCGGATTGGAAACCCGGGGCCAGTTGGAAATCATCATCGAGCAGGCCAATGTGCCCGTGATTGTCGATGCCGGCTTGGGCGCTCCTTCACATGCCGCTGCCGCCTTGGAAATGGGGGCCTCTGCCGTTCTCGTGAACACCGCCATCGCGATAGCCAATGACCCGCAGCGGATGGGGAAAGCCTTTGCGGCGGCCGTCGAAGCCGGGCGGGCCGCGTATGAAATGGGACTGCCGGGGCCGAGGCATTACGCTTCACCCACAAGCCCGCTGACAGCATTTTTGGACGCCGAGGCGAAACCATAACATCCAAACTGATTTTCATTCCATGAGTTTCGTTTCACATTTTGACCGATTGCAAGAGCATCGATCTCCGGTTTTGGATCGTTTTCGGAGTTTGTTGGAGGAGGATCAGCCCCTCGAATCCATGGCCCGCGAGTCGGCCCGGCTGACGCGGCAGAATTTTGGCCGCACCATGCGTTTGTTTGCGCCGCTCTATGTTTCCAACGAATGCGTCAACATCTGCAAATACTGCGGCTTTTCACGCAACAACCCCATCAATCGCGTGACGCTCGATTTGGAGCAGGTCCGCGCCGAGGCCCGTTATCTGGTGGCAGAGGGGTTCCGCAGCATCCTGCTGGTTGCCGGCGAGCATCCGAAGTTCGTCTCCGAGGATTATCTCGAAGAATGTGTCAGATGCGTGCGCGGCCTTGTGCCATCCGTCTCGCTGGAGGTGGGCCCCCTGGAGACGGAACAATACCGTCCGATTGTCCGGGCGGGCGCCGACGGGCTGATTGTGTACCAGGAAACCTATGACCGCGCGATTTATGCGGACCTGCATGTGGCCGGGCCGAAAAAGGATTTCGAGTGGCGCATGGAATGCCCCGAACGCGCCTATGCCGCGGGGTTCCGCCGGATCGGCATTGGAGCGCTGCTGGGCCTCGCGGACTGGAGGCGGGAGGCGTTTGCGCTGGCCGCCCATGCGGAATACCTGTTGAAGCACTGCTGGAAATCCTCCCTGACGGTTTCTTTCCCGCGCCTGCGTCCGGCGGCCGGTGAATTCCAGCCGCAGGTGCATGTGACCGACCGTGAATTCACGCGCCTGGTTTGCGCCTTCCGGATTTGCTTTCCGCAGGTCGGCCTGGTGCTCTCCACACGCGAGCCTCCTTCGTTGCGGGACGGCCTGGCGCAATTGGGAATCACACTGATGAGCGCCGGCGCCCATACCGAGCCGGGAGGGTACACGCGTGTCGGCGCTGAAAAATTGCACCGGACGGAAAAAGGCAAGGCGCTGCCGGTGATCGAATCGGAGGGGCAGTTTGCCACCGAACAGTTTGCGGTGTCGGACAACCGCCCCTGCCATGTGGTGGTGTCGCGCTTGCAGGAACTGGGACTGGACCCGGTCTGGAAGGACTGGGACTACGCATTGTCCGCGGCATGAGCAAAATTGTTGTTTTTCTCAACGGCAAAGCCGGGCAGGTGGAGGAACAGGTTTTGATTCCCGACCTGTTGAAAGAGGCCGGACTCGATCCCAAAATGATTTTGGTTGAGCACAACCGCCGTGTTCTGCTGCGAGGCGAATGGCCGGATATTTCGCTCAAGCATGGGGATAGGCTTGAATTCTTGCGCGTGGTCGCCGGAGGTTAAAGGCCGGATCCGCGCCAATTACCACCCTAGGAAATCTTAACCACGGATAAACGCGGATGACAGGGATATGGAGTGCGGTGGCAAGTCCGGCATCCGCCGGTCGCGACACCGCTTTGGATTTTTCGCAAAAGTGCAACTCCGACATGGGTCGCGAGTAAAAAGCGCCGTCGCCACTACGCTGAATTCCTAATTCTGAATTCAACATTCTGAATTTCCTACGTCTTATTCGCCGTGTAATAGGAGGCGTACGGTGCGCCGACAAATCCTGAAATGTGGGTCAGGTTGAAATCCTTGTCTTCCAACTGGTCCAGGATGCCGGGAACCGCAGTTGCGGTCTGCGGATGCAGATCGTGCAGCAGCACAATGCTGCCGGGCACTGTGGCGGTCATCACACGGCTCGTAATGGTTTCCGCGCCTGGCTGAGACCAGTCGCGCGGATCCACCGACCAGAAGACAATTCCCAGACCTTTTGAGGCAGGAATATGCCCCTGATCTTTGACGCGGAAAGCACCATAAGGAGGACGGAACCAGACCGGGGTTTTTCCAGTGGCGGCGAAGATCGCGTCCTGGGTGCGTTGGAGTTGGCTGTCCACCTTGTCTTCTGACATTTTGCTCAGGGCGGGATGGTCCCAGGAATGATTGCCGATTTCGTGGCCGGCATCGGCAACTTCCTTGGCCAAAGCAGGATACATCTGAACTTTGGAGCCAATCATGAAGAAAGTGGCGCAGAGCTTCCGGTTGGCGAGCTCCTTGAGGACGATCTCGGTGATACCGGGGGAAGGGCCGTCGTCGAAAGTTACGGCAATGCGATTGCCAAATCCCGGGCCGCTGGAAAGAGAATGAGGGGGAACTTGATATTCGCCCTTTTCAGAGCCGACGGCTTGGCTGAAAACGCGGGCCGGGGGCAGGCTCAAGCCTATAAGGCCACCTGCCATCAGTTGTAGAAATTCTGATCTCTTCACCGTACAAGGATGGTATCTGCCGCAGAATTTGCAACTTTTAAAATGCCGGGCTGTGCTCGCATTTTCCACCTGTGTGAATCGACAGAGTGCAAAAAATAGTTCAGATTGATTTTCGACCTGCAATGTCCGAGACATTGTAAAAATCATGAATACGGACGCGATCTTGGCCACGTTAAACAAGTATCAGGTGGATTATATCCTGATTGGAGGGATGAACTACCTGATCCGGCATAAGCCTGTGCTCACGTTCGACACGGATGTCTGGGTGCGTAACACCGGGGCGAATCTTGCGCTCCTGAATCGAGCCCTGCGCGACTTAAAGGCCCAGTGGGGGCCTGATGATGAGCAATGGGGGCCGGTGCGTGATGACCCGCAATGGCTCGCATCGCAATCGGTTTTTTGTTTAACGACCGAACACGGTCCGCTGGATATTTTTCGGGAGGTTCGAGGACTTGAAGCGCAATATGACCGCTGCAGACAGGACGCTGCTGCCGCCAAGACTGCGAACGGGACGTCTTTTTTAAGCCTTTCGGACCGGGACATGCTGGCCTGCCAACTGGCTTTGCCTGAAGGAGAGCGCAAGCTCGACAGAACGATTCATCTCCAGGCAATTTTACAGTCGAATCCGATCTCATGAGCCCGCAAGATAACAAAGTCAAGGAAGCTGAAGAAGCCAGGCGTGACCGAAACCTGACACCCCGGGAACGGTGGGCGCAGATTCTGGCGGCCATTGAGTTTGCAGAGTCCAACATGCAGCCGGCGCAGCGCCGGAATCGCCCGCGCTGGGCGAAGTATTCCCGGCCCTTGCCGGTGGAAGCCTGACAACTGATGATTTCGATCCAGGGTGATGGCATCAACAATCCGACCGCAACAGCCTGAAAAAACAAGAACTGACGATGAACGCAAAAACACAAATTCAAGTGCCCTCCACGGCCCCGCTCTGGACTGGCCCGGCGCCCGGAGCATTGGGCAATGGCGAAAACGACATCCCCACTTTGACTTCCTTTTTCCCCGAACCCGGCAAGGCCGGCGGCGCTGCTATCGTAGTCTGTCCGGGTGGCGGTTACTGGGAGCTTAGCGGGCATGAAGGAGAAGGCTACGCGCGGTGGTTGAATGAGCAGGGCATCGCGGCTTTTGTTCTCAAATACCGGCTTGGTTCAAACGGTTATCGCCATCCTCTGATGCTTCAGGACGTCGCGCGCGCGTTGCGTACCGTGCGGGCCAATGCTGAAAAGTGGAAAGTGGACCCGAACCGGATCGGCATCATGGGTTCTTCCGCGGGCGGGCATCTTGCGGCCACGCTTTTGACGCATTTCGATGCCGGCAAGCCCGATGCCAGCGATCCGATTGAACGGGCAGGCAGCCGTCCGGATCTTGGCATCCTTTGCTATCCTGTCATCACGATGGGAGCCAACACGAACGGAGGCACCAAAGACAACCTCCTTGGGCCCAATCCGGATCCGCGGTTGGTCGAACTGCTTTCCAACGAAAAGCAGGTGACCCGCGGCACGCCTCCCTGTTTTCTCTGGCACACATGGGAGGACCAGACGGTCAGGATTGAGAACAGCCTGGACTTTGCCGCCGCGCTGCGCGGGCACGGGGTGCGCTTTGATTTGCACATTTATCAGAAAGGCGAGCACGGCATGGGATTGGGGAGGCATGAATGGAATCCTAACGAACTTCATCCCTGGACCGGGGATTGTCTCTACTGGCTGCGCCTCCAGGGCTTCGTGAGCTAATGGTGCGGAGGTTATCCCGCTTTAAGAAAAGCTGTTGATGGGCATTTTCATCGGAATAACCTCGACGCTCATGGCCTTTAAGTACTATTGCCCCGATCCGTCGTTCCGGATTTATCCCATCCGGACTAAGCGGCAGCTTGCCCGCTATTCCTTCCCGACACTCTTTTTCACCGCACTTGTTTTCCCTTACAAACGAAACGTGGTTTACCAATCGGGCGTAGCGAGATGAAGAGTCGGATTGCCCTCGTCCAAGATTCTGTCTAAGGTTATCGATTCAGGACAGGTGGCTGAGTGGTTAAAGGCACTCGACTCGAAATATTTCATGGTTGACGATGTTATCATAAATGATAACCTTCAAGTCTGAAGTGAAGGTTGAATTTTACCGCACGAGCGACGAGAAATGTCCCGTAACAGACTATGAAACACGATCCAGTAAGTGATGTGGAGAAATATATTGCGGGCCGCAAGGGAAGAGATTCCCGGTTTGCGAAGGGGTTTGAAGAGGGCTGGGAGGTTTTCCGCCTTGGCGCAATGCTGGCCGCTCTTCGCGAACGCGAAGGCCTGACTCAGGCGGAATTGGCCCGTCGCGTGGGCACAGCCCGCAGCAATATTTGCCGCTGGGAGCGAAAGCCCTCGAACATGACCTTGGGCACCCTCGCCAAACTCACAGCCGCATTGGGACAAACGCCTTCCATTATGCTGAAACGAGCGGCTTGACGGCCGGGCGTTAAACGGTTGACCGAACTCGAACGCCTGTTTGATGCGTTATCCAAATTGGTTGATGCCAAAAACATCGGTGCCTGGCTGAACCGCTCCAATCCCGCTTTTGAAGGCTCGACTCCGCTTCAGATCATCGAACGGGGGGAAAGCGACCGCCTGTGGCGCATGATCTACCAGCTCGAATCCGGGCAGCCGGATTAAGCGGCAGCTTGTCAGACCACTAGGCATGAATGCCATGTTTAGGATAGGAGCATCTGAACCAGCATTAGGTACGATCCGATTCTCCATGTATTTTTGTAGGGAGCTATGCAGCCAATTGGCGATCCTACAACTTGCTGAGGTAGAGTTCGCAAGCAGGTAGGGAGATTCAACTCTTAAGGAGGCCCAATTTAGCATGCATATAATAAAAATTATAATTGCTAAACAGATAGAATATAGCATATTAATGTAATTATGATTTCTATTCTAGGCGATACAGAGGCCATAGCCAAACTCGGTGCCAGGCTGCGCACGGAACGCTTGCGCCGCAATTTGTCACAGGATCATATGTGCAAGGTTTTGGGAATCACGATTCCCACCTATCGAAAAATCGAGTCCGGCGATGGTACCGTTGAGTTCCGCCATGTGGCCCGGGCTCTCGGGATGCTCGGCTACAGCGATGCCATTGGCGAACTGATCCCCGAAACAAAGCCGGAGATGCGGCTTGAGGATCTTTTGCTTCCCGAGCGCAAACATGCGTCGCGGCCACGGAGGCAATGATGGAAAAACACCTGCAAGTTCATTGGTGGGATGGTTCGGTTGTAGGGCATCTCATCCATCGCGGCGCGATTTACTTTGTCTATGACGAGGCATGGATCAGGCGCGGCCACAATCTTTCTCCGTTGTCGTTGCCCTTTACCAATGTGGTATTCAACGGTAGCAAAGGGATCGATGGGTTGCCGGGGCTGATTGCGGATTGCCTGCCGGATTCGTGGGGCCGTAAAGTTGCGCGCAAGGAATTTGCCCGAAACAAATGGGGAGAACCAACCTCAATGACCCTGCTCGCGTGGCGGGGAACTCGTGGCTTGGGAGCGTTGCGCTTTCTTCCTCCCCTCCAGGAAGGCTCAGGCGCGGGCCGACTCGAAACCATCAGTGCCGCAGCACTTGCCCGTGGCGCTGCTGAAATCGAGCGTGGAGAGCCGACCGAGGTTCTGGCGCAATTGGCCCAGGGTGGTACGGCCGGTGGAGCTTACCCGAAGGCCGTCGTTCTGGCCTACCCCGATGGAACTTTGAGCGTGGGCAGTCCAGACGGATTGGGTGATCCGTGCCTGCTCAAGTTTGATCTTTCCGAAGGAGGGGACAATGCGCCATGTGAACACGCGTACGCTTTGATGGCCAGGGCGGCTGGAATCCGTGCGGTGCAAACCCGTTTGATTGAGGAGAATCCTCCGGCGAAACGCCGCCACCTCTTGGTGAAACGTTTTGATCTGCCCGACTTGAAAAAGCCGGAACGTCGTTTTCATTTCCACTCCGCCAGCGGGCTCCTGCACAAGGGCGCGGGCGATCTGGATTACCGGGATTTGTTCCGTGCGGCGATCCGGCTCAATACTCAACCCGGGGAATTGCGGGAACTGGCCCGCCGCATGGTCTTCAATGTTCTTTCATCCAATCATGACGACCATGGCAAGAACCACGCTTTTCTTTACCATGAAGAACGCAGGGAATGGTCGTTGGCGCCTGCGTACGACATGACCTACAGTTCCGGCATGCTCGAACGCGGGACGCTCGTGAACGGGGAGGTTTGGCCGACGATTGCGATAATGGAATCCCTCTGCCTGGATGCCGGTGTAACGAAAGCGGAGTTCCGGCAACTTTTTGAAAAAGTAAAAAATGCCTTGGACCAATGGAATGATTTTGCAAAGCAAAGTGGCCTTTCCGCAGCCAAGGCCCGGGAAATCCGCGAGCGGCACCTTCTCATCCAAAATCGAGTTTTGATATGACTATTGGATGACCGCGAACCCTGTCGGCACTGTGTGCGGATTTCTCAAGGGAGCTGAAGAAGTGGATTAGTTTGCAACCCATTTTGGGTATGATTTCAACACTTCACACGTTTGAAGTATCTGTTATCTTCTTGGCCTACGTTTTATCCGGGGATTCCAGGGCTGTAGCATCATGCCACGAACGAATACAACTTCGAGAAGCTGGCGAACCCGCCGGAGTATGAGCCGACACGCTGTGACGGCTGCAAGGCGATCATTCGACTGAGCGAGGGAGGTTACTCACAGGGAGCTGACGGCATTTTCTGTGGAAAATGCACGCGGAAGAGATTTTAAAATCCCAAGTTGGACCGAGCGCATGCTTCTCAATTCTAAATTATTTGACGCAGTTGGTGCTCATGTCACACGATATTGCATAATATTTTGAATTGGACAGGTGGCTGCGGCTTTATGTGTGCTCGACTCGGCCTTTTCGCGAAGCGAATTGTATCAAAAGGGGCAACAAACTTCGGCGACCGGGAGGTCTCAATCGGGCGTAGCGAGATGAAGAGTCGGATTGCCCTCGTCCAAGATTCTGTCTAAAGTTATCGATTCAGGACAGGTGGCTGAGTGGTTAAAGGCACTCGACTCGAAATCGAGCGTGCCCTCTAAAGGCACCGTGGGTTCGAATCCCACCCTGTCCGCCATTGAAAATGGCGGCTCTCGACGAAGTCGAGATATTTATCATGGATTCGAACATAGTTCGGCGATTTCGCGACAGCGAATTTTATACAAGCAACGCACACTTCCGCTACGTCCCGCAGCAGCGGGATGGACATTCCCACCCTGTCTGCTCTCTTGGTAAGTTGTTGGCTTTCAGCACACGACACATCAGATAAGCGGCTGGGGCAGTTCAAATCGTGGCCTGTTGTCACCGATTTTGTCACTGGTGGCTTCGCATTCTTCATAACCGTGCGGTCGATTTGTGCTGGCTGCTCCAGCCTGTCATGTCAAAGCGCAGTTGAAAACCTCAGCAAAGTGTCCTGCTCGCAAGTGTGGCGGGAACTGGGGTGCAGGAACATCCAGGTTACAAGCAAAACCGCCTGAATGGGTATTTTGTTTTGATTTTTGAATTGGAACTGCCTTATTGGAGGCGGTTTTGCAGTAGCCTGCATATGCCCAGTGACCTCCCAGAGCAGCCTGTAAAATAGGCCGTATTCGCTCATATTTTCTGCTTGGAGGACTTTGGCGTGCTCTTCGGGCGTTAATAGCGCGGCGTTTTTTGTAATGAATTTTAGGCCAGAAGCGTGTGAAACATCCGGGTTAGGCTCTGTAAGAATGCCGGTCAAAGGACGGATTCGTCCAGAGTGCGAATTAAGGGTTCGTTTTGTGCGCCGTCGTCTAATGCGCGAGCCCTTGTTCGGGGGAAGGAGCAGAACCGGTTTGTTTCCAGCCGAAGTAGCCATGCTCTTTGATCATCCGGGCGACCTGGGGTATGACGAGGTCTTCCCAACTGCCGTTGTTAGAGGTGATGAGAGCCGCCACCTCGCGCGAGGTGAACGTCACGCATTTGGGTTGACGCCCGGTGATGCCGATGATGTGGCGGTTTTCGCGCAGGTGCTTATAGAGGTTGCGGAGGTGATGGGCCACATGGATGGTTTCGGCAGTGATCAAGGACCCGTCGTGCTCGCTGAGAGCCGGGTAAATATAAAGTTTAAGGCCGGATTTGAAAAGCCGCCCGAACGATTCCAGGATTCCGCCTTCGAGGTCGGTATAATATTTTTCCTCGAAGATTTGCTGGAGCAGGGCGATGCCCAGGACGATTCCGATGGGCTGTTTCGAATAGCGCCTCATGTAGGCGCCGAGGCGGTGAAATTCCGCATAGTTGGAAATCATGACGGTTTTTCCGATGGATTCGAGAATGTTCACGCGCGCCAGGAAATCTTCCGCATCGAAGCTGCCGGAGCTCAGAAGGTTGCGAAGCGTGATCTCCATGATTTCGATGACTTCAGGCTGCCCCAGGGTGAAGTCGCTCAGGAAGTGCTCGCGCGCGGCTTCCATCATGTCGAGGTTGACATGGGTTACGGGCCTGAAATTGCCACGCTCAACCAGGATGGGCTTGTTGTAGATGTGTTCGGCGGCGAGCAATACCTGCTGCCCGGGGGCGAAGACGACGGCGGAGGTGTAGCCTTTGCTGACCAACTGGACGTTGATGAGGCGGTTGTCGATCCCTTTGAAATCGGGGCCGTCGAACAACAGGAGATCGATTTCAATCCGGTCCAGGGAAAGCCCGTCGATCAGGGAATCAATGAAGCGCTGGATGTTGTCGCTGTAATGAAATGCGCCATAGAGCAGGTTGACTCCGATGATGCCGAGCACTTCCTGCTGCTGGAGGTTTTCCTTGTCGAGCATGCGGACGTGGAGCTTGATGCTGCTCGGTTCGGCGTTGGGCGCTTTTTGAAAGCGGACGCCTAGCCAGCCGTGGCATTCCTTGTCGCTGTTGTAGGCCTTGGCGGCGACTGTGTTGGCAAAGACAAAAAATTTGGTGTGGTCTCCGCGCCGGGCTTGCAGCCGCTCGATGAGAAGGCGGTATTCGTGGTCCATCATGGTTCCCAGGCGCTGGCGGCTGACGTAACGCTCGCAGGGGCCGTAAATGGAATCGCTGAAGGTCATGTCGTAGGCCGACATGCTTTTGGCGACCGTGCCCGCCGCTCCGCCAACCCGGAAGAACCAACGCGCGGTTTCCTGTCCGGCGCCGATTTCCGCGAAGGTGCCATACTGGGAGGCGTCCAGATTGATTTGTATGGCTTTTTGGTGCGTGCTCAGGGCTTCGTCGGACATAATATAAACAGGCGCCTGGGTTTGGGGTTAGGCTCCTAACCCGGTTTTTTACCACCCACGGGATGATCCATGTGATTTTCACAGGGATCGGCAGGTGGCGATCCAAGCTATGAGATATTGGGTCATAACACAATCCCAAGTTGCCCGGGTTGTTGTGCTGGATGGCGATGCTGCCATGCGTGCCAAAAAACAAAAAAGCCCATCCGGTGGGATGGGCTTTTGAAGAGGGGCCAATGAAGGATTACTTCGTCGGCGCAGTCTGGCGGATTTGATATTTGTCCACAATTGCCTTGGCATCGCTGTCGGACTTGGAGAGTTCCAGCAGGTCCACAACAATTTTTTCCAGGCTGTCCTTGGTTTGTTGGGCCACGCTGCTGACGCGGTTGAGGTTGCTGGCCTGGGCCTGGATCATGGAGTGCGCGTTGACAGCCAGTACGATCTGCCAGAGCATGATGATGATGAAGGACACAGCCAGCAGTGTGTAGGGCCAGAAATTCGGGTTGGAGCTGGAAGAGGCCTCGGGATTTTCCTGATATTCGTTCATAAGTTTTTCCAAAAATCGGCGCTGATTATTTGTTCTGGTTCACGTTGACGGTAATGCCGTGCTTCGCGAGCAGGTCCTTCATCTTTTGATTGTTCACGGATGAGGCCGCCATATCCTTGATGATGGCGGTGCCGAGTTGCTGGCTGAGCTGGCCCTGGTTAATGCTGGGCTGCTCCTTTTGCGCCTGTTCCTGAAGATTTTTTTGCAAGTACTGATTGCTTACGCCTATACCGACCAGGGTGATTGTCAAAAACAGCGCAAGAACCCCCAAAACGACCGAAGTCGTGTTTTGCCAATTGTTCATCCAAGCTTTTCTATAGGATCAGAAGGCGGCGTCAAGTATCCATTTTAGAACTTGGGCACGGCATCCAGCAGCTTGCGCGTGTAGGCGTGTTTTGGAGCGTTGTAGATTTGGTCCGGCGTTCCGTTTTCCACAATTTTCCCCTCGGTCATGACCAATACCTGGTCGCAGAGATGTTCCACAACAGCCAAGTCATGGGAGATGAAAAGGTAGGTGAGCCCCAGTTTTTTCTGAAGGTCCTGCAGCAGGTTCACAATCTGGGCCTGCACCGAGACATCCAGCGCGCTGACGGGCTCGTCGCAGACGATGAATTCCGGCTCCACGGCCAGGGCGCGCGCGATGCCGATGCGCTGCCTTTGGCCGCCGCTGAATTCGTGCGGATAACGGACGATGTGATCGCCTTGCAGGCCGACCAGATCCAGAAGCTCCAAAATGCGGGTCCGGCGTGCGGCCCTGCCCATCTTTCGGAAATGAATGTCCAGCGCTTCGCCCACGATTTGTTCCACGGTCATACGGGGATTGAGCGAATTGTAGGGGTCCTGGAAAATCATCTGGATTTTTTTGCGGTAGGGCAGAAAGCCGCGCCGGTTCATGCTGGAAATTTCGTGATTGTGGTAATGGACGGACCCCTCGGTGATTTCAACCAGCCGCACGATGCTTTTGCCGATGGTGGATTTTCCGCTGCCGCTTTCGCCGACGAGCCCCACGGTTTCGCCCTTTTGTATTTCAAACGACACGCCGTCCACGGCCTTGATCTGGCCGGTGACCCGTTGCAGCAGGCCGCTGCGCACCGGGAAGTGGACTTTGAGGTTTTGTACTGAAAGCAAATTTGAATTCATTTTAACGCAAAGGCGCAGGTCTTGATTGTTACAGTCTATTTACCACTCGGTGGATTCCAGTTTTAAGGTATTTCTCGCCAAAATTAATCACATAGCCCAATTTTAATCCTGTTAATCTGAGGTATGTGAGCATTTGCGCTTCAAAGATTGGATTGTAGTCAGTTACGGCCTTGTTATCAATCAATACCAGTTTTTCCACCATCAGGCCTAATCGCAAGGGGTTTCCCAATTTTTTGCCCTTATACGATATGGGGACTTGTATTTGCCGTTCAACATGCAGGTTGCGCAATTCCAGTTCACAGACCATTGCCTCTTCGTAAACGACCTCCAGGAGCCCCGGGCCGCCCAGTGTTCTGTGAACTTCCACGGCACAATCGACAATAATTGTCCCAATTTCATTTTCAGTCATTTTGCGTCTCTGCGTCTTATGCCCTCTGCGTTAAAGTTTTGCGTTAAACGATTTTACTGTAATCAATGGTGGTGAGGCGCTCCTTTTTCTGCCCCAGCCGCGGGATGCAATCGATCAGCGCCTGGGTGTACGGATGCTGCGGGTGGTTCAGCACTTTTTGCGTGGGCCCTTCCTCCACGATCCTGCCGCGGAACATGACCAGTACCCGGTCGGCAAAACCCGATACAATCCCGAAATTGTGCGTGATGAGCAGGATCGACATGGAAAGTTGCTCCTTCAATTCCTTCAGGAGCTCGATGATCTGGGCCTGGATGGTCACATCGAGCGCCGTGGTGGGTTCGTCGGCGACGAGCAGTTGGGGCCGGCAGGCCAGGGCCATGGCAATCATGACGCGCTGCTGCATGCCGCCGCTGAGCTGGTGCGGGTAATCCCTGCAGCGCTTTTCGGAGTCGCGAATTCCGACCCGGTCGAGCACGCGGACGATTTCGCCTTTGACGTCTGAAACATCGGGCCGGTGCAGGCGGATGGCTTCTTCGATTTGATAGCCGATGCTGAAGACGGGATTGAGGGAAGTGGATGGCTCCTGGAAGATGTAGGCGATGTGTTTGCCGCGGATCTTTCGGATTTCGTCCCCGGGAATCGAGAGCAGGTCGCGGTCCTGATAAATGATCTTACCCTCGACCTGGCAGGCGGGTGGAGGAGGGAGCAGCCGGGTGAGGGAAAGTGCAGTGACGCTTTTGCCGCTGCCGCTTTCGCCGACCACGGCCACGGTTTCACCGGGGTTGATGGAAAAAGAGATGCCGTCCACGGCCTTTGCGGCGCCGAAGCTTATCGAGAGGTCTTTGATTTGGATGAGCGCTTTTTCCACGGTTGTCATAATCTATCGGGGGTTGGCTGCGGGTAAAATGGAAATGATGAGATCATTTTATAAGGCCGGACGATTTTGGATCGAAGGCCGCCCGGGCGCCTTCGCCGATAAAGCTGGCCAGAAGCAGGGTCGCAAAGAGAGCGGTTACGGCGGAAATGGCCAGCCAGGGGGCGTAGAGATAGGCCAAGCCTTCCTGCAACATTTCACCCCAGGAAGGCGCGGGTGGAGGCAGGCCAAAGCCCAGAAAATCGAGCGCGGTGAGGGAGGAAATATAGCCCACCAGACTGAATGGAAGCAGGGTGATGACGGGGTTGAGGGCATTGGGCAGGATGTGGCGGAAAATGATCCGGACATGCCCTGCGCCCATGGCTTGTGCCGCTTGTACGAAGGCCTGGTTTTTCAGGCGAAAAAATTCGCCGCGCATGTAATAGGAAAGCCCGATCCAATTAAAAAGTGTGAATACAACCAGCAAAATGCCAAAACCCTGGCCATAGATGGATCCGAGCAAAATGACTACATAGAGAAACGGCAGTGCGGACCAGATTTCGATCAGGCGTTGGCCCAGGATGTCGGTTTTGCCGCCGGCATAGCCCTGGATGCCACCGACGATGATGCCAAAAAAAGTGCCGATGCATGCCAGGCATAGTGCAAAACTCATGCTGCTGCGGAATCCATAAAGGAGCCGTGCCAGGACGTCGCGCGCCGAGTTATCGGTTCCCAGCCAATGTTCCCAGGATGGCGGCTGAGGGGGATTGCCAGGCAAATCCAGATGGGAGTGGAGGGGATCGGAACTAATGAGAGGCAAAATCATCCAGCCGCCTTTGGCTTTGAAATCCGGGTTCCCGCGCAAAGCAGTGTAATCGGCTTCGGTTCGATACGGGCCGCCAAAGGTTTGGCCGGAATAAAATTTGACCGTGGGGAAGAAAAGATGGCCGTTGTAGCCCAGCAAGAGAGGGCGGTCATTCGCGACGTGTTCGCTGAAAAGCGAGACTATATAGAGCAGTGCCAGGATCCAAAGTGAAACCCAGGCGCGCCGTATGGAGCGGAAGCGTTGGATTTGGCGGCGTGTGACTTCGGAAAACATATCAGTCAAAACGGATTCTGGGGTCGGCTGCGGCGTAGAGCATGTCGGAGAACAAGCGGCCCAGCATCGTGAAAAGGCTTATCAAGACGATCAGGCCCAGCACAACGTTGTAATCCCTCCCGACGATGGAGTTGTAAAAAAGCAGGCCCATGCCGTCGAGATCGAATATTTTCTCGATCAAGAGAGCGCCGGCGAACATGACGGTGAAGATTTCCCCCATGCCTGTGGCGAGGGGGATGAACGCGTTGCGCAGGGCGTGTCTCCATGCGGCGCTTTTGAAGCTGACTCCCTTTGCCAGGGCGGTGCGGAGATAATCCTTGTTCAATTCCTCCAGCAGGCTGTTTTTGGTCAACAGGGTCAGGACGGCGAATTCGCCGACCATGTAGCATGTAAGCGGGAGCACCATGTGATGCAGAAAATCCAGTGTTTTGTCCCAGGGGCCGAGGAATTCAAAATTATCCGAGACCATGCCCGAGATGGGGAACCAATTCAGAAAACTGCCGCCGCCGAAAAAGATGATCAGCAGGACGCCAAGGGCAAAGCCCGGCATGACATATCCGGCAAAGATCAGCGTGGAACTGAGGGTATCAAAGGCGCTTTGGTTGCGCAGCGCCTTCGCCACGCCGAGAGGGATGGAGATGAGATAGGAAAGAAAAAACGAGGTTAGGCCGAAAAAGAGGGATATTGGCATCTTGCTGAGGATGACGCCCAGCACAGGTTTGTGATAGGTGTAGGAATTTCCAAAATCCCCCTTGAGAAGATGCCCGAGCCAATGGAAGTAGCGTTTGTAGGCGGGCTGGTCGAAACCGAAATAGGATTTGATGTTCTCCACCTCCGCGGGCGAGATTTCACGCGTGCTTCCGCCGCGCATGCTGGAGAAGGCCCGGATTTTGGAGATGGTTTCCTCGACCGGTCCGCCAGGGACAAATTGGATCAGTATAAAGCAGGCGAGCGAAATGCCCAGCAATGTGGGCACGAGCAACAGGAGCCGGCGCAGGATATAAGCCGTCATTCGCTGTAATGAATTTCCTTGGGTTCCGGCGGCAGCGGACTGTTTGCCTTCATGGCGGCATCCAGCGCGTCCGATTTTTGTTTGTCAAACCACCAATAGGGTGTGGCCGAGTCTTCCCGGTCAAATTTATCCAGCACAGTGCGCGGGGTGCCGAAGCGGTTCCAGTAGAGCAGCCGGGTGTGGTCCGCCTGCCAGAGCAGGACGTAGGGCATGATTTGGGTCAGGCGATTGTCAATTTTCCGGAGGATTTCATTGCGCTTCGAGAGGTCCATTTCGAGTTTCTGGGCCTCGATCAGGCGGTCGATTTCGGAGTCTTTGACACCGCTGATATTTTGGGTGGCGATCTCGTTGGCGGTTTTTGAGTCCCACATGGTTTCGGGATCACGCAGACGGGAACCTTCCCAATTCATCCAGACCAGGTCAAAGTCATGTTCATCCACCCGCTTGGTGAAGCTGGCCTGTGAAACTGTTTCAATCCGGGCCTGGATGCCTACGGCTTTCAGATCTTCCAGGTAAATATTCAGGTGGGGCAGGTCTTCGCCATGATGAAGAATGACCAGTTCAAAGGGCTTGCCGTTTTTGGCCAGTATGCCTGCATCGTTCACTTTCCAGCCCGCATCCTTCAGCAATTGCCGCGCTTTCTCCGGGTCGTAAGCCTGGAGTGGGGCATTGGGGTTGCGATTGTTCGGATAAAGGTCCGGGTAGTAGGAGTTCAATAAAAAGTACTCGTTGAACATGAGTTTTTCCAACATGAGTTCACGGTTGAGCAGATGCGCCAGGGCTTCACGCACGCGCACTTCCTGAAATACCGGTCGGCGCATATTCAGGGCGAATCCCTGGAAGCCTTTGGGTTCCTGATTATAAATATTCTGCCGAACCACCCAGTTTTTCTGGACCTGCGGGAAGTCCGTTTGCTGCGCCCAGATGCGGGCGGTATAGACGGGGTAAACGTCAAAATCCCCGCGCTTGAGAGTTTCCAGCGCTTTGTTGCGTTCTTCCATGGAGCGGAACACGAGGTAATCGAAATTGTATTTATATTGGTTGATCCGGCGTTCGCGTCCCCACCAGTCGTCCCGGCGTTGAAGGATGACAGACCGGTTGGTTTTGACTTCGTAGATGCGGTACGGGCCGTTGACAACCGGAAATTCAAAATTGATCTGGTTGAAGTCCAGATTCTTCCATGCATGCTTCGGGAGGGCGACGAAACCTGCGGCTGTCCAAAAATTTTTCCAGTGCGCCTCCCGGGCTGTGATCCGGACGGTTTTTGCGTCGATGATTTCGGGTCGGTTGAAGCGGCTCATGTCCACCCGGAACAGCGATGTCAGGTTTTTCGGATTCATGATGACGTCGTAATAGAACTGGACGTCCTCCGCCGTGACAGGTTGGCCGTCACTCCATTTTGCCGACGGATGAATTTTGAATGTGTACGTTTTTTTATCGGGTGATATTTGCCAGGATTCCGCCAGATCGCCGACCGGCTCGTCTTTTACCGGATGTATCCCCACCAGAGGCTCAAACAGGAGTCCTGTGATCTGGTTGGAAAATGAGTTGTAGTCCAACCACATGTTAAGCGACTTCGGGAATTCCCCGCCCCAGGTGATGAAAGTCCCGCCATGAACTGCCGCTGGATTGGCGATGGGATCTGATTCGCCCGAGCTTTCGACAGTTACCGGTGTATCGACAACCGGCGGCCCCACCTGTCGGGGGGAGACAGTGTTGCGGCTGCAGGCGCCCAGCAAAACGACGAGGACGGGAATCAGACAGACACGGCTAACTTGGGTGGAGGTCATAAGGGTTGAAAACCCCTGCGTTTTAACGCCAAGTCGCAAAGGGCACAAGACGCAAGGTTTAAATAAATAATTCTTAGATGAGGAATATGATGAGCAAGAAGGGTTCAAGAAGTCGAAACTTAAAATTCAGAAGAACCTTTTTATAAAAATCCATGTTGTTTGATTTTTGTGTTCTTCTGCGGCTTAGCGCCTTATGCCCTTTGCGTTAAATCTTTGTGTGCCATTGCGTTCCAACGTTGTGGGGTCACCAGATTTTGCAGCGTTCCGCAGGAGGGCGCCAGAGCGGGTCTCCTTGCTTGATGCCGAAGGCCTGGAAAAAATCCTCCAGGTTCGTCGGGGCGCCGATGGTACGGAATTGGCCCGGGGCATGCGGGTCCACCAGAATTTGCTGCTTCAAGGCTTCCGGCCGGCTGTTGACCCGCCAGACTTTTGCCCAGGACAGGAAGAAGCGTTGTTCGGGCGTGAAGCCTTCGATCAATGGAGGGCGTGGCTTGCCTGCAAGGGATCGTTGCAGGGCTTCGTAGGACACCGTCACTCCGCCCAAGTCGGCGATGTTTTCGCCCAGGCAGAATTGGCCGTTCACAAAAATCCCGGGCAGGGCTTCGTATTTGTTGAATTGTTCCACGAGTCGCTGGCTTCTGGCCTTGAAATTTTTCGCATCCTGCAGGGTCCACCATACGTTCAGGTTGCCTTTGGCGTCGTAGAGGCGGCCCTGATCGTCATAGCCGTGCGTGATTTCATGCGCGATGACGGCGCCGATGCCGCCGTAGTTGACGGCCTCATCCGCCCGCGGATCAAAAAAGGGCGGTTGCAGGATGCCTGCGGGGAAAACGATCTCGTTGCCCGTCGCGTTGAAGTAGGCGTTGACGGTGGAGGGAGTCATTTGCCATTCCGTTTTGTCCACCGGCCCGCCGACCTTGGCCAGACGGCGTTGGAAGTCGAACTGGCGCGCGCGCAGGACATTTTCGATGTAAGGGCCGCGGTCGATTGTCAATTTGGAGTAGTCGATCCATTTGTCGGGGTAACCGATTTTCACGCGGAACACGGCGAATTTTTGCAGGGCTTTCGAGCGGGTCCGGGCCGACATCCAGCCGGCATGCTCCAGGCGGGAGCGGAATGTATTCTGGATGTTAGTCACCAGATCCAGGGCGCGTTGTTTGGCGTCGGGCGAAAAATAGCGCGCCACATAGAGCTGGCCGAGGGCCTCGCCGAGATATTCATCGGTTTGCCGGGCCGCGCGTTGCCAGCGCGGTTCCATTTCCTTGGTGCCCCCCAGGACGGTGGCATAGAAATGAAAATGTTCCTGTTCGAAGGTTGAATTGAGATAGGGAGCGCATTCCATGATCAGGTGCCAGCGCAAATAAATCTTCCAATCCTCGAGCGGGCGTTGCACAAGGTATTGGCTGATGGCCTTGAAAAATTCCGGTTGCCCCAAAATCACCTCCCGGTATCGGCCCAGGCCGGCGTAATCAAGATAGTCTTTCCAGGGGAAGGAGGGGGCCAGTTTGACGGCATCCGCCAGCGGCATTTTGTTGTAATTGGCCAAAGGGTCACGCAACTGCACCCGTGTGCGTGAGACCTTGGCCAGGTCTGTTTCCAGGGCAAGCACGGTTTGGGCGTGGCGCGCGGCATCGGGCCCAGCTTCGCCGAGCAGTTTGAACATGTTCCGCATATGCTCGAGATAAGCGCTGCGGATTTTGGCATGGGAATCTTCCAGGTAATATTCCCGGCTGGGCAATCCGAGTCCGCCCTGGCCAAGGTAGAACGTCATGTGGTCGCTGTCTTTTTCATCAGTGTCCACACCGAAAGAAAACAGGGGACTGATATAATAAGAGTGCAGGCGGACGATTTCGCGGACAAGTCCGTCGCGGTCCTGGATGGCATTAATGCGGGCGAAAAACGGTTTCAGAGGCTCAATGCCGACTTTCTCGATTTGGACGGTGTTCATGGCCGAGGCGAAAAAATCCCCCGTCTTTTGCTCGATGGAACCGGAGGCTGCGGATCTGGCAGCGGCGCTTTCCTCCAGGATTTTTTTTAAAATTTTCCAATTCTCTTCCCTTAGTTCGTCAAAACTTCCCCAGCGCGATTTGTTATCCGGTATGGGAGTTTTTTTCAACCAGCTCCCGTTGGCATAGTGGTAAAAATCGATCCCCGGTCTGATGGAAGCATCCATGTCGGGAGCCAGACAAACGGCTGGTGAGGGAGCGGGGGCGGGTTGCTGGGGTTTGAGTCCTGAGGCGAAGGCAGGCGTTGCCAGTGCGGTCAGAAGGAACAAGGTGGCTGGGGTTGGTTGAATCACGACCGGGCAATGTGGCATAGAACGAAGGGAAGGCAAAAATGTATTAAAATGTCATGTTGCAAGTTCGCACCCGGCGAATCCGTCCGGTGGTGGATTTTCAGTTTCAAGCGGGTGCAGTTTCCAGATTTGATTTCTGCATCCTGAATCCTCCATTTTTCCGCGCCTTTGTGGCTTATGCCCTTTGTGTTAAATTCAGTCTTCCTTGTCAGGGCAATGAGGGTTGCATGGCCACGTTAAACACAAATGTGCCCGGTTTGATTTGATAGGCCGACAGGGTGTCCGGTCCGCAACTGGCCGTGCCAAGGCCGCGCTGGGCGTAATCGAGATTCACGATGACCTCGGGACGGGGCACAACGTCCGTGGTATGCGTCCACTTGAAAAGGTCATGGCTTGTGAAGTGGCTGGCCGAGCACTCGAAATATAGATCGCTCCAGAATCGCACGCGCGCATGGCCGGGATCTTCCAATTCCAGCCAGCGGACATCGGTTTTGTTGCCGTGTTCCTGTGGCAGGATGTAGGGAACGTATTCTTCCGTCACGGTGCTTTCGTATTGGCCTATGAGGGTGGCGCGTTTTCGATCGCAATAATTTTCCAGGGGGCCGCGGCCATACCAGCGGAGTTTTTCAAAACCGGGCGCGAGCTGGAGGGCGAGGCCGACGCGCGGAAGATCGGGCAGGCGCTTGTCGGCGACGATTCTATTTTCCAGGACAAGCCGTCCGTCCGGATAAAAGGTGATGGTTTGCCGGGTCCGGAACCCGTAATCGACGCCGCTGCCTTTTGCGGATTGAACCGTCTTGAGGACCGCGGCCCCGTCCTTGCGGAACGCGATACCGCACGATTCAGTTGTTAGGATCAGATCATGGAGCCCGGCTTTTAGCCATCTGCCGAGCGGCTTGTCATCCTGTCCGGTCCAGCCCTTGATGCCGTCGTTGTCGGTTGGACCGCGCCAGACCTGAAGCTGGGGGCCATCGGCCAGCAGGGGCCGGCCTTTCCACGACATGGAGGCAATTTTACCGTTGGCGCGTTGGATGACGGCTTCAATAATATCTCCACGCACGAGGGTCTCGCCGTTGCGCTCTTCCAGGAAAAGTTTCCCGCTGGATGTGGAGCTTTTCAAATGAAGGGCCGGTTTCCATTTCGGTTCGGAGAGGGTGAACTGTTCCCAGGCGACCTCATGGCCCGCCGGGCACCAGGCCGTGGCTTTTGCCGTGCGGAAGCGGAGTGTGAGGTGCGCCTGCTGGCCGGGTTGGAGTTTCGGAGCAGGGAGCTTGAGCCGCACGGTTTCGGATTTGCGCGGAGCCGTCTTCAATCCCGG
This sequence comes from Candidatus Methylacidiphilales bacterium, assembly GCA_028713655.1. Lineage (NCBI taxonomy): Bacteria > Pseudomonadati > Verrucomicrobiota > Methylacidiphilae > Methylacidiphilales > Methylacidiphilales bacterium. The sequence goes on from JAQTNW010000019.1 coordinate 59,620, forward strand.
AAGAACGCCGCGCGCACTGATTTTTCCGTCCACAAGCAATTCCCATGAGCCGATGATATTTTCCAGGGAGATAAAATCGTACTTGTTCGTGATCGTGATGAGTCCTTGCCGGAGATTTTTGGCGCGGATGCCGATGGGCTGCTGCACCTTTTTTGCTTCCCACATTCCGGGATGTGGCGTGCGGTCGGGCCAGACGAGGCCGTCGCACACAAAATTGAGATCGTTGGGCTTGTCGCCGAAATCACCGCCGTAAGCCCAGTAGGTTTTTCCATCAGCAGTTTTTTGGCGGATGCCGTGATCGACCCATTCCCAGATAAAACCGCCCTGGACGCCGGGGTAGGATTCGAACAAGTCCCAGTAATCGGCCAGGCTTCCGTTGCTGTTGCCCATTGCGTGCGAATATTCGCAAAGGATCATGGGACGCGGATCAAAGTTGGTTTTCCGGTCGCGGGCTTTCTTGATCCAATCAAGCTGGGGATACATGGGGCAGGTGATGTCGCTTGCGAAACGCCCGCCGGCCCATTCAAGCACATGCTCGGCCTGGTACCCGTTGGTGGACCAAAGGCCGCCCTCGTAGTGCAGCGGACGCGAGGGATCATAGGCGCGGATCCAGCCCGCCATGGCATCGTGATTGGGCCCGTAACCGCTCTCATTGCCGAGCGACCAAAGGATGATGCTTGGGTGGTTTTTGTCCCGTTCAACCATGCGGATGCCGCGTTCCAGGAAGGCGGAGGCGTAACCTGCCTCGCGGCAGATCTGGTTGGACAGGGCGTGGGTTTCAAGGTTGGCTTCATCGATAAGATAAAGACCGTATTCGTCGCAGAGGTCGTACCAGAGCGCATCGTTTGGATAGTGCGAAGTGCGGACTGCGTTGAAGTTGAACTGCTTCATCAGGACAATGTCGCGGATCATTGACTCGCGGCTGATCGTCTTGCCCGTGGTGTCGTCGTGTTCGTGCCGGTTGACGCCCTTGATCAGGACGCGCTGCCCGTTGATGAGCAGATTCCGGTCGCGCGTTTCAACGCGGCGGAATCCCGTGCGACAGCTTGTGGTATCGACGACCTGCTCCCCGCCCTGAATAAGCGAAACCACAAGCGTGTAGAGATGGGGTGTTTCCGCGCTCCACGGTTTGATTTTGGAGATTTTTGGCAAAAAGAAACGGGCCCGGAACCGGGACCTGCTATGACGGTTGTCTTCGACGGATTCCCGCAGAGGCTTTTTGAACAGGGGCTTCGGTCCGTCGAAAAGCTGGATCTCGATCTGCCACGCGCCCTCCGGCGGTTGGGCCGGGAGAAAACCCATCCGGGCGTTGACTTCCAGCGTGCCGTTGCGGAAGGTGTCGTCGAGACCGGCGCGGCAGAAGACATCCTCGAGGTAAAATTTAGGTGTACTGTAGAGATAGACTTCCCGGAAAATGCCGCCCATCCACCATTGGTCCTGGTCTTCGAGGAATGTGGCATCGGACCATTTGACAACAACGGCGGCGAGGAGGTTCGCCTGTCCAGGTTGGACATATTCCGTGATGTCGAATTCAGCGGGAAGCCGGCTGTCTTTGCTCAACCCCACCGGTTTGCCGTTGATCCAGACATAAAGAACGCTTTCAGCTCCGCCCACGTGGAGGACGATTCGGCGACCCTCCCAGTTTTTTGGGACAGTAAATGGGGTGCGATAAACGCCGGTGGGATTTTCCGCCGGGACCTCGGGCGGTTCCTGCGGAAAAGGCATCTGGACGTTGGTGTAGTGGGGCTTGTCGAAAGTATCCTGAAGCGTCCAGTTGCTGGGGACCGGGATTTTTCTGAATCCGGCGGCTGCGGGGCCAAACGCGGGCTGGAGCATGCCATTTCGCACATCTTCAGGCCGGTGAAGGAGCGTAAAATTCCAATCGCCATTGAGTGATTGGTAGTAGGGCGTTTTTTCGCGAGCAAGCGAGCGGGCGCTTTCGACATCAACGAAAGGCAGCAGGCTGGCCCGGGCCGGAAGGCGGTTGAAGGAAATGGTAGTGGGAGACTTCCAGGAAGGCTGGCCTCCTATGAAGAGGAGATCGGGATTGAGATCGGGCATAAAAGCAGAAAGCTTAACAGGCATGGAATTGTCCTGCAAGGAACTCTTTAATTTCAGCAGTGACAATTTCCTTCATTCTGCTGGTACTCTCATTCCGGAATTCCAAAGTATTATGAAGAAAATCGTCTTTCATTTGCTGGCAAACGCCCATCTCGATCCCGTCTGGCTCTGGGATTGGCGTGAAGGCTTGAATGAGGGGATCATCACCACCCGCACGATGCTGGATTTGATGGATGAGGACCCGAAGTTGACATTCATGCGTGGGGAAGCAGCCATTTACCAGCATATCCAGGAACAAGATCCGGCCACTTTTGCGCGCATCCAGGAGCGAGTCCGGGAAGGCCGTTGGGATGTCGTCGGCGGCACATACATCCAGCCCGACACCAACCTTTCTTCCACGGAAACTATGGCCCGTCATTTTACGGTGGCACAAAATTATTTTCGCGCGGCATTTGGCCGCGCGCCGCGGGTGGCGTGGGCGGCGGACTCCTTCGGCCATAGCGGTGGCCTGCCTGAGATCATGGCCGGGGCCGGCATTACGGGATTTGCCTTCACCCGGCCGGAGTCCCATATTTTGGCCTTGGAACATCCCGCTTTCTGGTGGGAGAGCGCCAGCGGAGCGAAAGTCCTGGCCTACCGTCCGACCGTGGGTTGGTATGGCACCAACCGGGACGAAGTGTTCCGCCGTTTTGACGGACAACTTGAGCTAAATGAAAAGTTTCCGGCCCAGAACATCGGTTTTTTCTATGGTGTCGGCAACCATGGCGGCGGCGCCACCCGGCGGCAACTGGACGATATCCGCAGTTGGGTGGACAAGCATCCCGGGGTGGAAGTCGTCCATTCGGGATTGCACCGGTTCTTCGACGAGCTGGCGGCGGAGGAAAAGGAGCGGAAGAATCCGTATCCGGTTCATCGCGGTGAACTTAATTTCTGCCTGCGCGGTTGTTATGTCTCGGTGGCGAAGTTCAAATTTCCGTACCGCCGCACGGAAGCTCAATTGGTACAGTCGGAAAAGACAGACGCAATCATCAGCGCTTCGCTGAATCGTCCGGCGCAGGATTTGTCCGCCGCCTGGAAGTCGGTCCTCTTCAATTCCTTCCACGACATCCTTCCCGGAACGAGCATCGAGCGGGCCTTTGAAGATCAATTGGCGTGGCTGGGCTCGGCTTATCATGACGCTCAGCGTGTGCAATTGAATGCGCTCAACGCACTCGCCGCCCGGGTCGATACCACCGTTCCCAAACCGGAGGGAGACCATCCTTCGCGCGTGGCCTTCCTGGTCTGGAACCCGCACCCGCACGAATATTCCGGCCCGGTCGAACTCGAGGCCTCCCTCGACTATCGCCCGCTCTTCCAGTACGAAGACAGGCCCGAACAGGTTCCGGTGGAATTATTCGGCCCGGAAGGCAGGCCGGTTCCCTTCCAAATCATCCATCATGAACATCTTGCAATGATGAATGTCCCCTGGCGCAAGCGTGTGGTTTTTCAGGCCAAGCTGCCGCCGATGAGCTGGTCCGTTTTTCAAGTGGGGCTCGCGAAGAAAATGAAAAAGAC
>JAQTNW010000020.1 GCA_028713655.1 Candidatus Methylacidiphilales bacterium
CCAACTTTGACGGCACTTCATCCGACACCTACATCCAGAAGAACCTCAACGACCTCCTTCCTCCCACGAGCGGATGGTCCTTGCAAAGCCCCACCTACTCCAGCCCCTGCGTCGCCATCAACAACTCTGCCCTAATCGTCGGCACCGCAACCTACTCAGGCTCCGATTCCTCCATCGCCCCAGGCCAGCACGGAATCATCCTAGTTCCCTTTGACATAGTTAGAAAAGATGACAATGACAAATATCAACCCGTTGATGATATTCCGGTCATGGTCCCCGGAACGGGTGTTGGTTGCGGGGTTGCAACTGTGCCTTCCAGCGCTCCTCCGGTGTTTACTATTCAAGCTTTACAGTCGCTAAATAGTCAGGTCGTCGATACATTGACTTTTTCATCGGGAACACAAACTATTCCGCTAGCTGAAACTGGAGCTAATACCCAGATTTTTTCAAGTAGTGACGGCACAATTACAATTGAGGTTTTATCTCCAATAAGTTTTAACGAAAACGCATACGACACTTTTAAAGCACGCTACACCAATACAACACAATCGATCAGCAACCAAATCATTAGCTTAGGCGAAACAGAAAATGTTGGTGTATTTCGTTCTATGTGTTTCCAAATGTCCTTGTCTTTTAATCAGGCACCTGATCCCAATCAACCCGATACAATCCATTTTACTATTTCAAATTCTGAAATAGGTGACGTTATATCGGACACGCTTACGGAAACTGGAGCCAATACCATGGTATTTTCGGATTCAAAGTCGTCCATCGTGGCGCATATTTCCGGGACATTATCGTCTGGCCAAATTGATGAAATCGACGTGGAAGCAACTTTTCCAGATATAAACGCCAATGCAGTGGCCATGACTTTGAAAGAGACTTCTGCAAGCTCATTAGTATTTACAAATTTTGCTAGCGGATCAACGACGTTTGCTAATCAAACACCGCGAACTCCTTCAGAAAAAGTCGAGGTCTTCCGTGTACGGCGATATTCTGGCCAGACTGAAGACACCATTCAGATGACCGTTAAAACCTCGGTCGAGGAAAAGCCTATCACTTTAACGCGGTCAACAGGTGGGGAGTTTCTTTCAGAAAAATTAATCATGATCAAAGAGGGTGAAAACGTCAGTGAAATTCCGGAAGCATTACTTTACACCGTAATCCAAGTTGCATCTGATACTGACCCAAAAACCAAAGAAATAGAATTTAAGGATAATGTACTACAACAGACCTTTACTAAGAAAAACGCTCTTAAGCCAGCATTCATTGGTCAAAGTTTTACCGATGGAACTTTAAAACAACAGGGGTTGACCTTCGTTCAACTATGGGGAAGTGGGGTTACCGATAATCTTGGATGGGCCTTAACCGGAGATTCAACTGATTCTTCGACGACAAAACCCAAATTCTTAGATGCGCTGCCAAAGAGTGGCTTTCTCGCGTGGTTTGGGCATGGTCTCCGCACTAAAGCCTCTCCAGCGTTTACTGGAATAGCGCTAATTCCTCCGGACGGATCAGAATTGGCAACAACCTATGAGCTTTATAGCAGCGAATTGCCGTCTGGGTTGGACTATGAATTCGTTTTTTTGAATGGATGTGGTTCGGCTACACCAAATAATGCTGGTGCAGCGGATTTTATATCGAAATTCAACGCAAAGGCTTACCTTGGGTGTGGCCTGACCCCCGGAAACGGGACGCTTTGAAAATGTAGTTCTGATCCTGTAGATGGGACAGAACAAATGAAAAAGAGCAAATTCAGCGAAGAACACTCGTTTTTAAAGCGCAGACATGTCTGCGCACTCCAAAATTTCTGTTTGGATAGGGTTCTCTATATTTGACAATATGGGTATATGGGTCATATTAACTTTCCATGAAGACTACGTTGGAAATTTCCGATCATTTACTGCAGCGCGCGAAGCGTCTCGCCGCACAGGAAAAGACCACCCTGCGCAACCTGACTGAGGAGGGATTGACCCGTGTTTTGACAGAACGCCAACACCGCCAGCCAGCCCGGCTTGAGCCGGTCACCTTCAAAGGCCGGGGACTCACCCCCTCCTTCCAAGGGGCCACCTGGGAACAATTCCGGGATGCCGCTTACGCGGGACGCGGCGCATGATTGCCGTTGACACCAACCTGCTCGTGTACGCCTTGCGGCAGGATTCGGAATTTCACACTCAGGCTTTGAAAAGCCTGCTCACTCTGGCTGAAGCTGGCCAGCGTTGGGGCATCCCCTGGCCCTGTTTGCACGAGTACCTGTCCATTGCCACCCACTCACGTATCTACTCTCCGCCCACGCCCATGCCCGTCGCAGTAAAGTCACTGGATGTCTGGTTGAACTCGCCCAACTGCCAGTTGCTCGCGGAAGGGCCCGGTTACTGGCCGCTGTTACAATCCCTCCTGACCCAAAGCAAATGCGCCGGTCCCATGGTTCACGATGCACGCATTGCAGCGCTGTGCCTGCACCACGGCGTCCGGGAACTTTGGACCGCAGACCGGGACTTTTCCCGATTCCACAAACTGCGCACCAAAAATCCGCTGCTCTCCTGACCCGGATGCCACGCGAAAGTGTTGACGCCTGTCGATACCAGGCTCATTTTTGACCTTTCCATCTAACTATGAAGGTCCCTATGAATCCTGCATCCGCCCTGCGTCGCGTCCCTGTAAAGAAAACCGCACTCCGGCGGAAAAAACGCCCGCAGTTCCCACTCGCCACCGACTGGCGGACCACTGACGCCCATGAAATCCTCAAACGGCAACTACGCGCCGCCGAGGAGCGCCCCCGCGCCTCAGCGGGAGTAGGGATTTTTCAGGGTTGTTTCCTGAACGATGTGGCGGATTGCCGCCGCGGTTCCCGGTCCGACCCCATCCACCTCCGCCAGTTTTAATTCACTGGCGCTAATTACAGCTTCCACACTGCCGAATCTGGCCAGCAATCCTGCCCGCCCGTTCGGGACCGATGCCGGGAAGCCCCTGCAGGATATACAGCTGCCTTCTACGCCTTTTCCTGGGCCGGTAGCCGCCGCGCACAAGACCTTCGCCGGTTGCGGCGCTGCGCAATTGCCGGCCCGCATAAAGGCAGAGCCGGGCGGTCTCTGCCACATCCCAGGAACGCAAGACCGGCAAACCGAAGACCAGAGTCAACGTCACCAATGCCCCTTGGACGGCTTCGCGGCTCACTGCGCCCTCTGCAATCTTTCCTTGCAGCACGATTAAAGGAACAGCGCCTCCATCCCGCACGCGGGCCAGGCGCAGGGCTTGCGAAAAAAGGCGTTGATCTACAATCGAGCGCTCCAAGTCGGCGAGCGTTTTGCGTTCGACCACAAGCCTGGTGTCCACGCAGACATCCCCGATTGGAAGTTCGGATACAGATACTTGGACTCCACTGTGCGCGGTAAAGGCTTCCACCAATCCGGACGGCCGCTCCCGATGATCGATTTCCACCTGGATTTCATCGGGAGATACGGTCTTGGACGAATTTAATCCGCTGTCGATATCCGGTTGTTCAATTGCTTCCACAGCCAACATTTCAATTTCACGCAACGGTACAAGGCTGCGATGTCCTTTTCATGTCAATCCGGTGGAAATTTGCCGCGGTTTTGCCGCTGCGTTATCGCGAGAACCCAAACCTTTCAATAAGGTGTTTTGAGCGGGAATGAGCGGGAGAATCAAGTGCGCTGGCAAATCGCAGCAGCGGCGGCGCTTTTTATTCGCGATTCCTCTCGGAGTTGTATTGAGCTGGAAATCCAAAGCGGTGTCGCGCCTCCGGCTTGCCACCGCACTCCATATCGCTTCATGGTAAAAAATGATTTTTTGATTTATTTGGAGCGGTCTTGGATCGCCTTCCATCTTTCATAGACCCGCACAACCTCTGTCGGCACGAGGCGGCGTTCCATTACATGGCGGACTGTGATTCATCTGTAGGCTGCAACAAAAGGTCGGCATCATAGGAAAATTCGAGAGGACCTCCGACGCCGCCCAAATCAGAAAACAAAACCAGAAGGGAGGAGGAGCCGAAAACCCGGATCAGGGAATTGCGGCTCAAACTGCGGGCCGCGTCCACGAGATGGTTTAATGCCTGTATGTCCATGGCTCCCGGGTTTCCCGGCGTTCGTCCGGCGTCAATATCCCGGCAAACGGGCTGAAGTCGCGCATGCGCGCGGATTGGGGATCGTCCGATGTCAAAACCGATAGGAGATCGGACATTCCGTTTCCCGACTTTTTCGCGTTCAACAGCAGCCTCTGCCATTCGCGCAAACGTTCGGGAGCTCCGTGGCCCCGGGCCAGCCAGCGCTCAATATTTTCCAGCACGGTGTCAATGCATTCCGGGCACCCGGAAATTTTATCCGCAATGACTTGCCAGTGACTCGGCAGTGGCGGGGGTTTCATGAGATTCGTTATCGCAAAATTATACCCGTGTTGCGAGCGCAAATGCCGCCCTATTACAACCCGCACTTTTTGAACGTACCGTTGACATGCTTGAAATGCCGGTCGAGGGAACAGATTTTTTTCAATTCGCCCACAGGAATCAGTTTGAGCAATTCCCGGTCGGTCAGGAGATGGCTGAGGAAGGTGCCCGAACCGCTTTGCCAGCAGGCCATGGCGTTGCGCTGGACCATTTCATAGGCCGTGCGGCGTTCCACTCCGCGGTCGGTCAACGCAAGCAGTACGCTCTGCGAAAAATACAGCCCGCGCGTGATGTCCAGATTGCGCTTCATATTTTCCGGATACACCACCTGCTTTTCAACCAGCGTTGTCAGCTTCGCGAGCATGTAGTCGAGAAGGATCGTCGAGTCGGGCAGGATCACGCGCTCGGCCGACGAATGCGAGATGTCGCGCTCATGCCAGAGAGCAACGTTTTCCATCGCGGCGATTGCGTTGCCGCGAATGACGCGGGCCAGGCCACTGAGCCGTTCCCCGATGATGGGGTTGCGCTTGTGCGGCATCGCGGAAGAGCCCTTCTGCCCGGCGGCGAAATATTCCTCGACTTCCAACACCTCGGTACGCTGCAAGTGGCGGAACTCGGTCGCCCAGCGGTCGATGCTGCTGGCGATGAGCGCCAGCGTGTTCATGTAATGCGCATGGCGGTCGCGCTGGATGATCTGGGTGGAAATGTTGGCGGGCTGCAGGTTCAACTTTTTGCAGACATATTCCTCGATTCTCGGGTCGAGATGGGCGTGGGTACCGACGGCGCCGGAAAGCTTGCCGACCGCAATCTGTTCGCAGGCGGCAAGGAGCCGCTCCTCGGCGCGGCCAAATTCCTCATACATCAGGGCCAGCTTGAGTCCGTAGGTGACCGGCTCGGCATGAATGCCGTGCGAGCGGCCTATCATCGGCGTGAATTTGTACTGGCGCGCCTTTCGGGCGACCGCTTTGCGCAGCTCTTCGATATCTTTCAACAATAGGGCGCCCGCTTGTGCCATTTGAATCGCAAGCGTGGTATCCAGCAAATCGGAAGAGGTCAGCCCCTGGTGAATCCAACGCCCCGCAGGCCCGACGTAGGTGGCGACATTTTCCAGGAACGCCAGCACATCGTGCTGGGTGCGCTCCTCGTTTTTGCGCACCTGATCGATGTCGAACTTCGCCCCGGCGCGGATTTTCGCGGCGTCCTTTTTTGGAATGGAACCGTATTTGGCCATGCCCTCGCAGGCCAGCACTTCGATTTCGAGCCAGTGGGAAAGCTTGGCTTCCTCGGTCCAAACGGCGGTCATTTCAGGGCGGGAATAACGTTCAATCATAAGCTGGAATTAAACAGCAAGAAGGCGAAGGAGCAAGGAACATCCCTTACAAACGATCCGCTTCGCCATCAACCGGGCAAACCGGGAACCGGGCGTCATAGGCCTTGCGACACGCGCAACACACCACAACGCGCTCGGGAATATCCCTCCCGAGCTGTTTGAAAACCACGCGTCCGCGCTTGTGCCGGATCCAGTGCGCCGCGTCGGCATGAATCGCACGGCCAGCCAAAATCCCGGAGCAAATCGCCGAAGGCCTGGCCAGTTTTTTCATGTAGCGCTCCAACTGCAGGCAGTGGGCCAGATCCACACGACCGCGTTTGATCTCAACCACCAGTTGTCGGCCGGGACGGGCAAAGAGAAGATCGATGCGATTACCGTGGCCCAGATTGATTTGTCGCCGGGGCCGTCCCCAGCCGGGAGCCACCAGTTCGGGGTAGAAAGCCAGGAGATCCTCGATCCGCTGCTCCCGCCGACTGCGGCGGATGATCGCCAACGTATCAGAGCAGGTGGCCATGCATGCGGCGGGCGCGCTCCATGAGGCTGCGGACCAACTCTTCCTTGGGCAGCGTTTTGGCATCAGGCACGCCGTTGGCGCCTGCCAATTTTCGCAGAACATCGATTTTCTTGAATCGCTTGTCCAGTTCAAGCGCCAGTTCCTCGTCAGACAATCCGCCCAATCTGTTGAATTCAACCCTCAATGCGTCGGCATCCTTGGGAACGGGAACGGCGGGCGTCTTGAGCTGTGCCAGATGGCGTTGCGCGACAGACAAGGCATTCTCGCCTCGGCCGGACGATTTGATTTCGGCCAGCCAATGCTTTTTCAGCGTCGTGGCAGTCTTGCACTGTGCGAGTGGCGGTCCATGTCCGGTCGTTTCCTTGAAAAGCAATTTCAGCACCGGCAATGTAAAATGCTTTTTCTCCGGCGACTGGAGCAATCGCTCAAGGTCACGGATGCCCGGGGCCAGTCCGGCGGCGGCGTCCTGGACCACCGCCTTGAATTTGGCGGCCTGCTTTTCAAACGCGGCCGCCTTGGTGGCCAGAGCCTTGCCTTCCATGCTTGGGCCGTGTTTGTCCAGCAACGCGGCTGTTTCCCGAAGGTCGCGGGCGAGGTCTTTGTAATTCATAATTGCTCCAGGTGGGCTTCCAGGGCTTGGGCAAGCTGATAGTAATCGGCCGAGCCGATGCTGTCCGGCGCGTGCAGGCAGACCGGCAGATGCTCTCCGGTGGAGGCGGCGACATCCGCGCTGAGACGCACAAAGGGCTCCAGAACCTCACAACTCGGAAGAACCTGATGCTGCGCCTTCAATTGGGCCAGGGTGTTGCGAAGTTCCTCGACGCCCTGCCGGAAAGCGTTGATTTCACGGTAATGGCTGACCGCAATTGCGGTGATGGAGGACCGCCGCCGGCCCTGCCGGAATCCCGAAACCCTGTCGCTGAACTGCTCCACCTGCTGCGCCAGGATTTGGAACCCCGAAAGCGAAAGAAAATCGGGCACGAACGGCACCACGCAAAAATCGGCGGCGTAGAGCGCATTTTTGGTGACGGCATACACGTTGGGCGGGCAATCGTAAAATACGTAGTCGTAGGCTTTCACAGATTCCTTGACGGCCCTGTGCAGGTATTCAAAAATCGGGCGTAGCGGTTTTGATAAATTTTGTCCTCAATCGTCAGCAACTCAACCGAGGCCGGCAGAAGATCCAGATTGGCGATCAATGGAAACTCCTTGCGCGGGACCCCGCGCACCACTGCGGAATCAAAATCGAACTGGTGTTTGCCGACGATTTGGTCGTCGAAAATCTGGTATGTGGAATTGCGCCCGCCGGCGACGTGGCTTTTCCAATCCTGCGGGTTCATGAGCCAGAAGCTGGCGTTGCACTGGGGATCCAAGTCGGCCACCAGCACCCGCTTTTGGAAGTAATACGACAGGCAGGCGGCCAGATTCACGGTCAGGGCCGTTTTGCCGACGCCGCCTTTGAAGTTGATAAAGGCTATGGATTTAACGGCCATGGACGGCTCCGGCGGAAAATTTAAAAAAACTGGCTCGGCATGAATTCATAATCTTCGCCCTTCGCAAAACCCTAGCTTCCGGCGCTGATTTGTCGATGTTGTTCACCGCAGTCGCAGGGGACGCAGAGGAAGAAATAATAAACGAACCCCCTTTTCTTCCCCCTTGTCAGGGGGATGGATGCTACTTGTCCCAACCGCAAAAAAATGTCTTTCTTGGCGTTTTAGCGTGCGCCACAGGCGCATGGCGACTTTGCGTTAAAAGCTCTGCGTTCTCCGTGTCTGTGGTAAAGATAATTTCGAATTTTGAAATAAACCCCGCAGTTCCCGCGATTATAATCCCAGACTATGAAACATTTTCTTACCCACCTCGTTGAAAAGACAACCTCCTTCCTCACCAAGATCCCGTCCGCCCTCCGAAGCTTCTTCGGCAGCGTCACCTGGCAGCCCCCGGACTGGGTGCAGACCGCCCGGACCCGAGTCACCGCCGAGCCAAAAAAAACCGCCCTTATAACAGGCGCCATCGTCCTCGGTGTTGCGCTCCTCATAGTCGGAATTAAACTCCTCACCCCGAAACCGGACGAAAACGCCATCGTCGCCGCAGCGGCCATACCTGATCTGGCCCAGGTCACGGACGATGCGCTCATTCCCCAACCGCTCTACGTCGAATTCAGCAACTCGGTCGCCAAGCTCGATCAGATCGGAAAATCCGTCACCCAGGGCGTCCGGCTCGAACCCGAAACGGCGGGCGACTGGAGCTGGGCCAGCGACCGCCGCCTGATGTTCACTCCCAAGGCTGATTGGCCTGCCCGCACCCGTTATCACATCAGCCTGGCCCGCTCGCTATTCGCCCCCCATGTGCATCTGCGCAATTACAGTACCAATTTCACCACGCGGCCCTTCACAGCCTCCATTGATGACCTCCAGTTTTATATCAATCCGAAGGAACCTGCGATGCGCCAGGTCACGGCCACGTTGAATTTCAGCCATGCGGTTTCAGCCGAGCGCCTGCAAAAGGCCCTCGAACTTTCCGGTCCCAACCTGGACGGCCTCCTGATCCGCAAAAACAACGAACCCGATTTCGCCGTAACGCTCGCCGATCACGGACGCAAGGCCTGGTTCCGTTCCCTGCCTGTGCGCCTGCCTGAAAAGCCCTGCACATTCTACCTCGAAATCGCCAAGGGCCTGAAACCCCTGGCAGGCGCGGGGCTGGGCGAACCTCTCAAAAAGGACATCCGGATTCCCGATCTCTACAGCTTCTTGAATGTGGATTTTTCCAACTTCCAGATTGTCCGCAACCGCGACGGCGACCCCCAACAAACGCTTGTGCTGCGCACATCGGTCGGCGTCAAGCCGGAGCAACTCTTGCAACACCTCTCGCTTTACATGTTGCCCAAGGACAAACCGGCGCGCCTGAACGAAAAAATTGTTGAAAATTACAAATGGCAGAGCCCGGCGGAAATCGACGAATCGATCCTGGGCCTTTCCGAAAAGATTCCGCTCAAGCTGAATCCTTCCGATCAGGATTATCCGAACCTTCACTCGATCACGCTGGACCTGCCGCCGGGACGTTTCGCCTGCCTGAAGCTGAGCAAAGAACTGGAAGGCCTGGGCGGCTTTGTCATGAAAGATCCGTATAGCAATGTGCTGGAGATTCCTGATTACCCCAGGGAAATCCGGATCATGCACGACGGGTCCATCCTGGCCCAAAGCGGAGAATGCAAGTTGTCGGTTCTCACCCGCGGCGTGAAACAGGTCGAATACCGCCTGGGCAAAATCTCACCCTCCGAAATCAACCACCTCGTCAGCCAGTCCGAGGGAAATTTCCAGAATCCGTTCTTCCGCAATTACAGTTTCGGGGAAGACAACATCAGCCGGGCTTTTTATAAAACCGTAAGCATCGGCAATTCCGACTCATCCAAACCCAACTACCTGGCATTGGATTTCCGGAAGTTGCTTGCGGAACACAACGTTGAAGCCGGCGGCCTCTTCTTCCTCGAAGTCACGGAACAACCCGACGACGAAAGCACGCCTCAAAAACTTTCCAAGCCTGAGCCTGATCAAATGCCGGACCAAAGCCGCTGGCCCGACCAGAGTAGCGGCAAGAGTGGCGACCGCCGTCTCATTCTGATCACCAACCTCGGTATCATCGTCAAAGACAATGCCGACGGCACGCACGACCTCTTTGTGCAATCGATCCAGACCGGAAAACCCGTGGCCGGGGCCTCAGTGCAAATCCTCGGCAAAAACGGCGAACCGGTTGCCGAAGCCACGACTAATGCGGAAGGCCGCGCGAGCCTGGCGCGTGTCAGCGATCTGAAACGCGAAAAACAGCCGGTCGCATTCGTTGTCAAAAAAGGCGCGGACGTTTCCTTCCTGCCCTTCAACCGGGCGGACCGACGCCTGAATTTTTCCCGCTACGAAACCGGCGGGTTGGAACTGGATGACGCGAAAAAATTGACCGCCTTCCTGTTCACCGAACGGGGTCTGTATCGTCCAGGCGATGAAGTCCACATCGGCCTCATCGCGAAGCAATACGATTGGGCAGGCGACTTGAACGGCCTGCCGCTGAAACTGGTCATCACAGACCCGCGCGACATGGCCGTGCACAGCGAGTCCGTGCGCCTGACAAAGGATGGCTTTCTCGCGTTGTCCTACACGCCGCGCGAATCGTCGCCCACGGGTACGTATTGGGCCTCGGTCTATATCACCCATGACAAGGAGGAAGACGAATTGCTCGGCGACACATCATTCCGGGTCGAGGAATTTTTACCAGACCGTTTGAAGATCGAGTCCAACCTCAGCCCAACCCCGGCGGGAGGCTGGATCGCGCCGGACGACCTGAAAATCCAGGTGCATCTGCGCAATTTGTACGGCACCGCGGCCGTGGCAAACCGCATCCAGGGGGAAATGACACTCTCGCCCGCTGCTTATGCGTTCCGCAGCTATCCGAATCATGTGTTTTACGATCCGGATCTCGACCCCAAGAAACCGCTGCACACCTTGCAGGAACAACTCACCGAAACCCAGACTGACGACAAGGGCGAAGCTCACCTCGACCTCAATTTGCGGCGCTTCGAGCAGGGGGTCTATCGACTGAGTTATCTCGTGCGCGGATTTGAACCCGAGGGCGGCCGCAATGTGGCCACATCCGGCGGCGTCCTGGTCTCCGCCCGGGAATTCCTGATCGGCTGCAAATCCGACGGTGATTTTTCCTATCTCCGCGTTGGCAGTAAACACAAGGCCGAATTCCTTGCCATCCAGCGCAACCTGGAGCCGCGCGCGGTGGACAACCTGCGCCTGCAGCTCATGGAGCAGCATTACATTTCTGTTCTCACGCAGAACCCGAACGGCAACTATGCCTATCAATCCGTTCTGAAAGAAAAAGAAGTCGCCAACAACCCGATCGCACTCGCCAAAGACGGATTCCAATACGACATTCCCACCGCGGAGCCGGGCGATTACGTGGCCCGCATCTTCAACAGCGACAACACCTGCCTGAGCGTCCTGCGCTTCAGCGTTGTGGGTAATGCGAATCTTTCCCGGTCGTTGGAGAAAAACGCGGAGCTCAAGGCGAAGCTTTCGAAAAACGAATACAAGGCGGGTGAAAACATTTCCGTCTCCATCACCGCCCCCTACACAGGCGCGGGACTGATCACCATTGAGCGCGAAAAAGTGTATGCCTCCAAATGGTTCCAGGCCGACACCACCGGCAGCACGCAGAGCATCGCACTGCCGCCGGGACTGGAAGGCAACGCCTACGTCAACATCACGTTTGTGCGTTCGCTCGATTCGAAGGAAATTTTCGTCAGCCCGCTCAGCACCGCTGTGCTGCCGTTCCGCATCAACCGCGATCCGCATACGGTGCATATCACCCTCGACACGCCTGAAAAAGCCCGGCCCGGCAAGCCTTTCCCGATCAAATTCAAAACCGACCGGCCCGGCAAGATCGTTGTGTATGCCGTCGATGAAGGCATCCTGCAGGTGGCGCATTACGGATTGCCGGACCCGCTCGAGCATTTCATGGAAAAACGCGCCCTGCAGGTTTCCACCAGCCAGATCCTGGACCTGATCCTGCCCGAGTATTCCATAGTCAAAGCGTTGGCTGCGGCGGGCGGCGACGGCGGCGACGATCAACTGGCCTCCAACCTGAACCCCTTCAAACGCAAATCGGAAAAGCCAGTCGTGTTTTGGTCGGGCGTCATCGATGCCACCGGGAAGGAACAGCAATTGACCTACGATGTCCCGGATTATTTTAATGGCACACTGCGCGTCATGGCGGTTGCTGCCGGAACTGAAACCGCGGGTGCTGCGGAAAAAACATCCACGATCCAGGGGCCGTTCGTCATCCAGCCCAACGTGCCCACGTTCGCCGCGCCGGGCGACGAATTCGAAGTCACCGTTCCCGTGGCCAACAATGTGGAGCAATCCGGCCCCGATGCGCATGTGACCCTCAGCCTGGCCACGAGCGAAAATCTTGAGCTGATTGAAAAGCCCGAAAGCAACCTGCCGATTGCCGAGGGCCGCGATGCGGTTTTCCATTGCAAAGTCAAAGCCCGTGAAATCCTCGGCAATGCCGATCTCGTTTTCACCGCATCGCTCAACGGCGAGTCCGCGCAAAGGTCTTCACATCTCAGTGTGCGTCCCTCCTCGCCGTTCCTGACGCGCATCCACAGCGGTTACTTTGAGAAGAGCAGTATGGAAATTCCGAAGGAACGGGATCTGTACCCGCAGTTCCGTAAACAGCAGGCCGGCATTTCCCTGCTGCCACTGGGATTTGCCTGGGGTCTCAAGACTTATCTGGACGACTATCCCCATCTGTGCTCGGAGCAGCTCACGAGCCGCGCCTTTGCCATCATACTGGTGGATGCCGAAACGGGAGAGACGCTGGCCGCGTCCGAGCGGGAAAAGAACATCGCCCAAATCATCAACATTCTGCGCACGCGCCAGAATGACAAGGGCGCCGTTGCACTTTGGAAACCCGAACAGAATCTGCGTTTTGACTTTCCCTCGCTCTATGTGATGCATTTCCTGACCGAAGCGAAGGAAGCCGGCTACGAAGTGCCCGATGACTTCTTCGAGCGCGGCATGAGTCATTTGGAAGAAATCGCAGCCGACAAACCTTCGAACCTCTACGAGGCGCGCCAACAGGCCTATGCGATTTATCTGATCACGCGCAACCAAAAGGTGGCCACGAACGACCTCGACCGCCTGCACACCTGGCTGGAGGAAGAACACAAAACGGAGTGGCACGACGACCTGACGGCTCTCTATTGCGCCGCTTCCTATGCCATGTTGCATAACGCCAAGGACGCAGATAAAATTATGTCAGGCTTCCACGTTGGCCATCATCCGAAACTGGAGTGGGAGGATTTCTACAGCGATCTGGGCCGCGACTCGCAATACTTGTACATCCTGGCCCGGCATTTCCCTGAAAAGCTGAGTGCGGTTTCCGTCGATGACCTGATGCGGATCGTCGATCCCATCGCGCAAGGCGCTTACAACACCCACTCCGCCGCCTACGCCATCATGGGCCTCAAAGCCTATTCACAGGCCGCCGGGAAAGATAAAAATGTGAAGCTCGCCATCGAGGAGAAACTCAAGGATGGCCGCGTGAGCCCCATGGAACTCAGCGGCACCCTCTGCCCGCACGGCGAGATCAGTCCGGAAGCCCAGTCGCTGCTCTTCAAGTCCGGCGGTGCGCCCCGCGCGTTCTATCAAGTCACCGAATCCGGCTTTGACCGCAACCCGTCTGCGACTCCCCTCTCGCAAGGCCTCGAAGTGCAGCGCGAATACCGGAATCGCAAGAACGAGGTTGTGACCGGCGCGGCCCTCGGCGAGGAACTGACGGTGCACATCAAAATCCGCAGCCTCGACCAGGACTATGCCGACAACGTGGCTGTTGTGGATCTGTTGCCGGGCGGATTTGAAGTGGAGGCCGACTCCATCCGCAATGCAACCTGCGAATATGCCGACATCCGCGAAGACCGGATTGTGCTTTACACAAATACGCAGCGCGAAGTGTCGGAATTTGTTTACAAAATCCGGGCCGTGAACCACGGCCAATACCAGGCGCCGCCCGTTCAGGCCGAGGCCATGTATCGCCCCAGCCTGCAGGCCCGTGGCACAACCGGAACCCTGAAAGTCGAAAATTGAAATGAAGCGGCTCCTGCGCAGCTTATTGTTAGGGCTGGGCCTGCTGATAATGGCAGGCCTGGCGCTGCGTTTCTGCCTGCCCGCTCCCGATCTGTGGGAAAGCGTGAAGTTTTCCCGTTGCTATTATGACCGCGAGGGCAACCTGCTCCGCGCCACGCTGGCCGACGACCAGACCTACCGGATTCGTACGCCGCTGAAGGAAATCTCGCCCCTGCTGGTCCAGGCCACGCTGCTGCATGAAGACCGTTACTTCGGTTTTCATCCGGGATTCAATCCGGTCGCGCTCGGGAAATCAGCTCTGAACGAAATGACAGGCCTGCATCGCCGCTTCGGCGCCTCCACCATCCCAATGCAACTCGCGCGCATCCGCTTCCATCTCAACACCCGCACCTGGCCCGGCAAGTTCATCCAGGTCCTGCGCGCCGTACAGATCGAGTACACCTATTCCAAAAACGAAATCCTGGAAGCCTATCTCAACCAGGCTTCCTACGGGCGCAACATCGAGGGCATCGGCGCGGCCAGCATCATTTATTATGGGAAAACCCCCGACAAACTGTCCCTGGCCGAAGCCGTCACACTGAGCGTCATTCCCCAGAGTCCCGCCCGCCGCGCGCCGCGTTTTCCGGGGGAAACCGCACGCGGCAATGATGCGCTGCTCAAGGCTCGCGCCGCGCTTTTCGCCCAATGGGTTGAGGAACATCCGCAGGACGCCGGACTGCGGCCCACGCTCGACATGGCGTTGCAGGTGAAAACCCCGCGCAATCTTCCATTCCTGGCGCCGCACTTTGTCGATTCACTAGCCTGCATGTCTCAGTCCTCTCGGGAAATCCACCAGTTGTCTTTGTTCCCAATCAATAAAACGACAGGTGCCGGGAACATGCAGGCTATTAACCCGGATGCCGGATTGTCTGCTTTCTGTTCAACCTTTTGGCAAAATATTTTGTGCGAGTTTTCAAAAGAAGATGAATCATCCGGGTTGGATTCTCGTGCGGCGCAATATCGCGTTCACTCCACGCTCGAACTTTCCCTGCAACACACATTGGAGCGCGAGGTGTCGCAGTTTGTTGAAAAGCGCAGGTCTGGAGGCGTGAATAATGCGGCCGCGTTGCTGATCGATTCGCGGAACATGGAAGTATTGGCTGCGGTCGGCTCTGCGGATTATTTTTCCAAGGACATCGACGGCCAGGTCAACGGCACCACGATGCGGCGCTCACCCGGTTCCACGCTCAAGCCACTGCTCTATGCGCTTGCAATGGACGAGGGCCTGATCCAGCCGCATTCATTGTTGAAGGACGCGCCCTCCGGTTTTGCGGGATACAACCCGGAAAATTACGACCGCGAATTCGCCGGCCCGATCCAGGCCTGCACTGCCTTGCAGCAAAGCCGCAATGTGCCGGCGGTTTGGCTGTCCTCCCGCTTGAAGAAGCACACGCTCTATCAACTTTTATCGCAGACCGGGGTTAAAAATTTACAGGAAGAAACGCACTACGGCCTGACCCTGGCTCTCGGCAGCTCCGAAGTGAGCATGGAAGAACTGGCCCGGCTCTACGCCATGCTCGCCAATCGCGGCGCCTACCGTCCGTTGCGCACATCGCTGGATGAAGTTTCCGCGGAAAAGCAACAGCTCCTGAGCCCCGAAGCTTGTTTTATGGTATTGGATATTTTGAAACAAACAGGCCGGCCTGACAGCCTGCGCAGCGAGGGACTCCGCAACAACGGTGGCGCCGTGGCCTGGAAAACCGGCACCTCCTGGTCCTTGCGCGACGCGTGGTCGGTTGGGGTTTTCGACCACTACATACTTGTCGTCTGGGTCGGGAATTTTTCCGGCGAAGGCAACGAAGCGTTTGTCGGTCGCCGCACCGCGGCGCCGTTGCTCTTCGGAATGATCGATGCCATCCGCGCGCGCATAAGTGAAGCCGCAGGTCTTGCCGACTGGGAAAAGTCAGACGGCCTGAATCTCGAACGCGTGGATCTTTGCGCACTGTCGGGCGAGCCTGCGGGCGCGCATTGCCCGAGGACGATCAAAGACTGGTTCATTCCCGGGGTTTCGCCGATCCAGACCTGCACGGTTCACCAGGAAATCTATGTCGATACCCGGACCGGTAGGCGCGTGAGAAAACCAACAGATGCACGTGAAGTACACACGGAGGTCTATGAAGTTTGGACAAGCGATTTGTTGGAGCTGTTCCGCAAGGCGGGCTTGCCCCGTCGCACGCCGCCGACGTATGCGGGCGTCCAGACGCAGACATTGCCCGCCAACTCGGATAATGCTTCAGAGCCGGTCATCACCTCGCCGCAACAGGGTGTTACCTATGCCTTGCGGACGGCGGCTGCGGGGGAAGAGAACAAGCAAACGTTGCTGTTACAGGCCTCTGCGGCGCCGGGTGCCGACAGCCTGTATTGGTTTGCCGACTCCACCTATCTCGGAAAAACCCGGCCGGAAGAAACGCTTGCGTGGAAGCCCTTGCCCGGCGCACATCACATCAGCGTCACCGATGCACAGGGCCGCAGCGCCTCGCGCCAAGTCACCGTCGAAGCCGCGCAGTAATCCCCTCTATAAGAGGGGCAAAAAGGCCACCGAGGCGACCGCTTTGGGATGTGTATGACTTTAACGCGCAGTCACAATGCGACTCGCGGGAAATGGAGGGTCAAGCTTGGCTCGACCCAGATAAATGAGGCAACAGCAACACTCGGCCCTCGATAAAAGGTTTGAGGCCCGCAGCAATGTTTATACCCGGTACTATCTCGTTGCTTTTGCGCCATGGGGAGTTACATTAGGTTTATGATTCAGCCTGTATTGGCAAGTTTTCTTGCGCCCATGGATTGGGGCATTATCCTGATTATTGTCATTTTGCTTTTCGGACCCAAAAAACTCCCCGAATTGGCCCGCGGCCTGGGCCGCAGCTTTGGCGAATTCCGCAAGGCCAAAGACGAAATCGAAAAGGAGTTTACGAAAGCCATCCACCAGGAAGAGGACAAAACAATCCAAAAGCCCGTCGGCACAATAGCGGCCACTCCGGCTCCCATCCCGGCCGCAGTGCCTGCGCCACGTCCCGCAGCGCGCAAATCCCGGAAGACGGCCAAAAAAGCCTGATTGTTTAAGTAAGAACGGGCGACAGCCCGTTCTTACCACTTCGTCTTGTCCGGCAACGCGGCACGGATCAAAAGCAGCAGCGCCATCAGGATGGTGGCATAAAGGCATAGCCAGAAGCCCAAATTAAAACTCACCTGCGACACCAGGCGGTCCAGATAGGCTGCATTTAGTTTCCAGCGTACAAATCCGTAAAATACCACTTGAATAACAGCCACAGCCGCCAGCCATTTCGTCGCGGGTTTTGGTTGTGTAATAAGCAGTGCTCCGGCAATCGCACACAGCGGAGCCAAAAGCAGGAATTTCATCGCCCAATCGGAATGCTTTCCTCCCCAGAGCATTTCCACAAAAGCCTGCTCCACTTTTGACTTCAACGATTTTTGGCCAGAGAGCACCACAAGCTGGTAGCCCGATAATCCGTCGCCGGGATGTTGGAACACAGCATGCCATTCCCCGGGCCGCATCAGCACATAGCCATGCACGAAATCGTTTTCGTCCTGTGCCAGGTGGTGGGAGACGCCCAGGACATTGCCGAAAAAGGATTCCGCCCCAAACCGCGCCCACGGCATGAAAAAGGAAAGCATAATCACAGCCGCCAGCACCCAGCCCATAATAAGCGATGGTTTTGTTTTCATATTGGATCGGCTGATTATGCAACAAGCCACAATCAGGGGTCAACGCCTGCGTTACCCACAATCGACCTGTCATTTTACATGACTCAACCCGTCTGTCCCTTTAGACTGGCGGCATGTGCCGGTTTTATGCCATTACGCTGTTGTTCTTATTACAGGCATGCTGCGCCTCGCCGCCCGCAGCGGAGCAAAAAACAGCCCAGTCCCAGGGAATCCCCGAAGCGGCTTCGGCTCTGATCACCGAGGAAGATTTGGCCAAATCCCTTTTGATTGAAAATCAGACGGCCAACTGGGACCAGAGCGGGATTTTTTTGGCCCAAAGCCGGGTTGTGAATAACAGCAGCGCGCCCTTGGCGGTACAAATCCGGACTATTTTTAAAAACCAGGAGGGCATGACCATGGAAGTGTCTCCCTGGAAGCAGTTTACCTTGCAGCCCAAGCAAGAGCTGGCTTATGGCGCTCCTTCCATCAATAGGTTTAGCAGCCGCTTTTTGCTGGAAATCCGCCGTCCAGCCAAAAATAAGCCCTAATTTCCGCTTGCCGAATCCTCCGGGCTTGCGTATTGCTTTTCCCCTTGCCTGATAGTCCTGCACGAGTAGGACGGCAAAGAAACCTCAACCCTCTGCCGCCGAGGTTTGGCGGATGGTTACAGAAAATCGAAAACGCCCGCGCTCCGCGCAGCCCAACCTCATCAACAGGAGCAATTGCCGGGTGATTATTATCTCATGAAAGACATCGCAACATTACTGGACTCTTCTTTGCAGAATTTCAAAGAAGGCAGCATCATCAAAGGCACCATTCTCGAAGTCCGATCCAAGGAAGTGGTCGTCGATATCGGTTACAAGTCCGAAGGCATCATCGGCAGCGACGAATTTGAACAGCCGGAAGAACTCGCCGTCGGCCAGGAAGTCGAAGTCCTGCTCGAACGTCTCGAAGACGACGAGGGGATGGTCGTTCTTTCCAGGCAAAAAGCCGCCCAGAAACAAAACTGGGACAAGATCGTCAAAATTTACAACGAAGGCGGCACCATCACCGGCCGCGTCCGCAAGATTGTCAAAGGCGGGCTCATGGTCAATGTGGGCGTCGAAGCCTTCCTCCCCGCATCGCAGATCGATATCATTCCCCCCAAGAACCTCCGGGAATTCGAGGACAAGAACATCGAATGCAAGATTGTCAAAATCAACGAAGACCGCAAAAACCTGGTGCTTTCCCGCCGCGAAATCATCGAAGCCGAGCGTGCGGAAAAGCGTTCCAAGCTGCTTTCCGGTATTGAAAAGGGCTCGCTCGTCAAGGGCGTCATCAAGAACATCACCGACTTCGGCGCGTTCATCGATCTCGACGGCCTGGATGGCCTGCTCCACATCACCGATATCAGTTGGAGCCGCCTGAATCATCCTTCCGAAATCCTCAAGTTGGGCCAGGAAATCGAAGTGATGGTGCTTGAAATCGACCGTGAAAAAGAGCGCGTCAGCCTGGGTCTGAAACAGCGCACGGAAAACCCGTGGGAAAAGATCGCGGAAAAATATCCGGTCGGCACGCATCTCAAAGGAAAGATTTCCAGCCTCCTGCCCTATGGCGCATTTGTGGAACTGGAACCCGGGGTCGAAGGCCTCATCCACGTTTCCGAAATTTCATGGACCAAACGCGTGGCGCGTCCGTCCGATGTGCTCACAACCGGGCAATTGGTGGAAGTCGCCGTCACGGAAGTCAACCCGGCCGAGCAAAAGCTTTCACTCAGCCTGCGCGCCCTCGAACAAAACCCGTGGGACAGCATTCAGGAGAAATATCCTCTCAATTCCCAGGTCAAGGGCATTGTGCGCAACCTCACCGCGTACGGCGCCTTTGTGGAACTGGAAGAAGGCATCGATGGCATGATCCACGTTTCCGATCTGTCCTGGACCCGCAAGATCAATCATCCTTCCGAAATTCTCAAGAAGGGCGAGGAAATCGAGGCGCAGGTCATCGGCATCGACAAGCAAAACCAGCGCATCAGCTTGGGCATCAAACAGCTCAACAGCGATCCGTGGAGCAACATCGAAAGCCGCTACAAAGTGGGCGACCTGGTGACCGGCACGGTGACCAAAGTGGCCAGCTTCGGCGCCTTCATCCAATTGGCGGAGGAAATCGACGGTCTGGTCCACATTTCGCACATCAGCGAAGAACGCGTGGCGAAGGTCAAGGATGTCCTCAAGATCGGCCAGGAAGTTCAGGCCCGTGTGGTCAAGGTGGACAAGACGGAACGGCGCATCGGCCTTTCCATCAAAGCCGCCAACTACACGCCCGAGCAATTGGACAAGGAACGCGCTTCACTCGAAAACCTGCGCGGGTCCGACATGCTGGGTTCGATGGGCGATGCATTCGACCGCGCGGAAGAAGAATTCCGCCCCGGCGAAGGCAAAAAGGAATAATTCATTCCAGAGACGCGGATGGAGGGACGGCCGCCGTGCCGTCCCAAAATCCCTATCACACAGGAAAAGTGGGACGACACGGCGGTCGTCCCTCCAGTTTATGCCCTTGGCTTCAGCCCCGGGATTTCAACTCAACTGACGGCTTCTGTCGCGCAGCAATCCCACCAGCAATACAAATAAAAGCACCGCGCCCCACATCGTGGCGCCCATCCCCTGCGCATGGCGATCGAAGTTTTGGCTCAAAGCCGTGGATAGGACCAGCAGACTCAACGCGAGCCCGGCAGTGATCCAGCGGCGACGGGCCGAGCCCTTGGGTGACTCCAGCCACTCCGCAATCGCAACCGTAAGCCCTGGAATGATCCAGCAATAATAATAGGACCCCGCCTTGGGGGAAAAAACGACGATCAAGATCAGCAGGATGGAATACTCAATGGCGTTGGTGCGCGGTACGCAATTTCTACGCACAGGCATGGCCCAGACATAGGCCAGACACATGATCCCCGCCAGCGCAAAGAAAACCAGAAAGGCCGACTGCGGGGAAATAGTTATAAAATTGACGGTCATATCGCCGTCCTTGGGTTTGCCCACCGGCAACGGACGAGTCAACCTGTGCACGACCGAAAGAAGCGTCTGGTTGCCGTAGCGATAACCGCGGTCCGGCTGGTTGGCGATGGTTGTGCCGGTATTGTGGAGCAACATTTTGTCCGCCCACGTGGTCAGCTCCTGCCAGTTGCGGTCAAAACCCCGGATCGGGGCCGGCAAAAACACGAGCACCAAAACCAGCGTTGCCAGCATCGAAGCGGCTGCCAGCCAATAACGCCGCCAAATCAGATATGCGATGGCTGTGAGCGGGAAAGCCTTGGCCGCCGCCGAGAGAGCCAGAAATGCGCCCGCAGCAATGGGCCGCTTGTGTTCCAAGGCCAGAAAACCGAGCATCATCACGCCCAAAAGCGTCAGGTTGAGTTGTCCGAGAACATAAATATCCCAGCAAAACGGCAGGCTCACCAGAAAGGGCACGACATAAAGAGCCCAAGGCTGCCCGCGGATCCGGCCCGTTGCAAAATAAACACTGATCAGGATGGCCGCCAGATGGCCCGCAGCGCTCAGCGCACAAAGAATTGCAACCAGACCGACCTTGCCGGCATAGGAAATGGGAGCATACAACAGGGTGGCGATGGCCGGCGGATAAAAGAAATTGTAGCCAAAATCGGTCACCCCAGGCGGAAAAATGGGCTTACCCTCCCGCACCAAATGGGCCACTTTGTACCAGGTATTGTAGTCCTTGTTGCAGTCCGGGCCCTTGATTGTATTGGCGACAGGCACCACAGACAGCAACAGGGCTATGATAACAAAGGCAAGCAGCGCATTGCGCTCGTGATTTTCCAGTTTAAAACTGCAAAACCGCCTCAAAACTTGATTGATCGATTTCAAAAAATTTCTCATTTCAGGCGGTTTTGTTTTTAGCCCGGATGTGGGCGCGCCCCTGTTTGCCCGGCCTTTTGGCAAGACCTTTTGCCGGGGTTTTCAGAAGAGGGTGAGGCATCCGGGCCAGGCATGATGCAAATGTCATAATGTGTTCCACTGCAAGAGTTGCGAAGCCCAAGCTCCCCCAGAGACGTCAGAAAGTAAATAAGGAACTAAAAAAAGTGGCATTTATGCTTCATTGTAGTAAGAAGATTCTCTTGCCCAACGGGTTCCAAACTGTTTATTTCGATGATGTACGTCCGGTTAACCCAGATTAATGACGATGTCAGCGCCGCAGCCAGACCCGGCTCCGGACATCTTCCCAGCACTTTCTTTCCCCAAAAATGAAAGTTTCACTCATGCGATTCCTGGATGCATTGCTGGGGGTGCCCGCCTGCATATTCCTCACCCTCTTGCGTTATCTGGGGGGCCCGACGCCCGAGCGCCCGCTCGACATGAAACGGCGCAAAATCCTGTTCATCAAGCTTGCCGAACAGGGATCGACCATCCTCGCCCGCCCCATGCTGCAGCGGGCCGCCGAAATCTTCGGCAGGAACAACCTTTATTTTCTCGTGTTCGACGACAACCGTTTTGTCCTCGATGCCCTTGGGATCATTCCCACCGAAAATGTCATCACCATCCCGCACGAAACCATTACGCAAGTCCTGTTCGGCGCCATCAAAGCCATCAGGAAGGCGCGCGGTATCGGTTTTGATTTCGCAATCGACATGGAATTTTTTGCCCGCTCCACCGCTGCACTGGCTTATCTCAGCGGCGCGCGCTGGCGCATCGGGTTCCATGCCTTTCATGGCGAGGCGGCATACCGCGGCAATTTGATGACCCACCGCTTGATCTGCAACCAGCACATCCACACCGCCGATCTCTTCGAAGTCATGCTCGACGCCGTTTTTGAAGACCCACGCCAGCTCCCCACTTTCGGCAAAAAAATTCCCGCTTATGTGGAATCCTCCGAAACCGAAGCGCCGTTGTATAAACTCCGGTCCGGCGAATTGGATGAAACACGCGACATCGTGCGTGCGGCGTCGGGCGATAAACCTTCGCACGGACTGCCTCTCATTCTGCTCAACTCCAATTGCGGCGACCTCATCCCCTTGCGCCGCTGGCATGAGGACAATTACCGGGACCTGACCCAGCGCCTCCTGCGCCGCTATCCTGAACTGCATGTCGGATTCACCGGCGGCCCCTCGGAAAAGCGGGAGGTCGAAAAGCAGGTCGCGGCCATCGATCATCCGCGTTGTTTCAATCTGGCCGGACTCACTTCGCTCCGGCAGTTGATGGCGCTTTATTTTCTTGCCGAAATTATGGTGACCAACGACAGCGGTCCGGCTCACTTTTCATCCCTGGCGCCGATTGACACCGTCACCTTGTTTGGCCCGGAGAATCCGGCCCTGTTTCGCGCACGTTCCCCGCGCAGCCATGTGTTCTGGGCCGGGCTGGCCTGCAGTCCCTGCGTGACCGCCGCCAACGGGCGAAATACCGTCTGCCGGAATAATCTCTGCATGCAGGCCATCAACGTCGATGACGTGTATCAGAAGGTCTGCGAGCTGTACGAAAAACGCCGCAAACGGAAGACGACCAGGCGGAAAACTCCACTCCGCAAAAAACCTGCGCGGGTTTAGCTCATGTGTTTCAGTGCGGAGCTGGCAGCGTGGGAGAGCCGCCCTGGGCGGTCTTGATTTGCCTGATGCCGTCCTGGATGAGCATGAAAAGCAGCATCCAGCCCACAATGCAAATGACGCCTTCCAGGATGACGTGGCTTAAATTGTAGTCCAGCAAAGGCAGGGTGAGGCCTGAATTCCAAAGCATGTGCAACACCACCGGAACCAAGGCAATGCGCAGGAAAGTCCAATCTCCGAGGTAGTTGAAGGAGAATTTGCGGCCGGCCAGGAGCCTCCAAAACGCACCGGCGGTGATGGCCGTCCAGCAAATGTGGCCGAACGGCGCGAAGAACGCGCGCTGCATCATGACGCCTTCCATGGTGGCATTGTTCCCCAGCATGCCTTCCAGCGCCCGAAAGGCATATCCGGCTGATTCGAAGGCGCTGAAAGCGGTACCAATGGCAGCTCCTAACAAAATCCCGTTGATGGTCCAGGGATAGCGGCTGGGCCGCGCCAGAATCAAAACAGCCAGCAGTTTGCCGGTTTCTTCAATGGGTCCGGCCGCAATATCACCCCAGGCCTTGTCCAGGTTGGTTTCCTGAAACAGCAGGAGTGAAAACACAATCGACAGCAGGCCGCCGGCAAGAAGCAGTTTGGCCACCAGATAGGCCGAAATGTTTTTCAAAATATTCATCTCGAAAATCATGATCAGCGTCGCCATGGGCACACCGAAAGATCCGATGAACAGCCAGCCGGGGATGAGGTTCCAATTTTGGAAACGGTCGAAGGCATAACTGAATCCGAAATAAACGGCAGCGGACAGCAACAGAATGGGACCGAAGACCCAGGGCTTGGGCCAATTGGCCTGCACACTGTTAAAGTCCGGAGTGGTGAGGCGCGTGCCGACCGCAAACTGCTCCTCGACTTCCTCGGCTTTGCGTTTGCGAAAAACTTCCGAAAACAAATCACGCAGATTAAATCCAACCAGTGGTTGCAAGCCCGTCATCTGGCTCAGTTTGTCACCCACCTTGCCGAAAAAACCGCCGGCATGATCGTCGAGGTCCGGTTGCAAAGAGCCGCGCGCACTCCAAATTTTGTCCAGTTCCTTGCGTGCTTCGGGATGACCGGCCTGTTCGGCTTTTTTCAGGTAAACCACCGCGTGCTCCAGGTCCTTGGCCGGTACGCCGTCGCCGCGCAGATAAAGGCAACCCAGATAATATTGGGCATTGGCGTGACCCTGCTCGGCGGAACGGCTGAACCATTCGTAAGCGGCGCGGGCGTCTTTGGGCGTGCCTTCGCCCCGGTAATGGCAAAGGCCAACCCAGCATTGCGCGGCGGGGTTGCCGGATTGGGCCGCCAGGCTGAATTTTTCAAAGGCGGCTTGGTAATCGCGGGCCACGCCCTCGCCTTGATAATAACGGACGCCCTCCGCCAGCAGGGCGGCTGCGTCGGGCTCGGCATGGCCGTCTGTTGATTTTTTGTCGCTCATGGCCTGTAACCTGCCCCCTTCTAAATCAACCCGCCCAGCCGTGGCAATCTTTTATTATGTGAAAATTTACGGTTTGCAGCCCGTAAACAGCAATGGTCGAAATACTGTTTGCCAGAACAATCTCTGCATTCAGACACTCAGCGTCGATGATGTACATCAGATGTTATGCAAGCTGTACACAAAACGTTAGTATTTGGAGACGACAATCCGAAAAGCCTCACCACTCAAAACGCCCAGAAGGATTCCTGTGCAAATACTCGGCCTTCTGAATAGTGAAAATCGAGTGAAGAAACAGAAATCCAACATTTTTGCTTTTAGAAAGCTAATAAAAAAGCTATATTCACCGAACTATGATCAAACCGAGCAACGCACAAGGAGTCTGGATCGCCAGATTTTTATCCCTAGCGATCTTTTCCGCTGCTTTTAGCGCAATTACTTATTTTATTCCGAATGCGCATACAAAAGCGATGCGGATTCGGGAAGACCCACGCTATGCAATCGTATTGAAGGAGATCCAGGAAAATCACCTCAAGTCGTCAGATATAAGCCTTGCTGCTTACGATAAGACTAAGCCCTCCTTTTTAGGCATTTTTTCGAGCTTGTTTTTTGGTGCTGGCTTGATAGTTGGCGGTTACTCTTTGATTTATATTTTTGTTTCCCCGCTATTTATAAAAAGCGAAAATACGTCCGCCGTTTCAAGCAAGCAGCAGCTCCACCAACAGCCTAATAATTGGTTGGATTAATATGAACCGCTTTTGAAGTGAGAGGATCCCTGCAATCTGATATCTATCTGCCGTTCAAGCCGCAATATCTGTTGTACGACAATCCGGCCTGCGCGACTTGAGATAAACGACATCGATCTTGCCGTCCAGAATACTCTGCAGCAAAAGGTTCAGTGAGCGCGACGGGCGTTCCCGGCCTGTTTCCCAACGGGTCCATGTTTTTTCGCCGATCTGCAGAAGTTCGGAAATTTCCTTCTGGGTCAGATCCAGATGCTCGCGGAGTTCCTTGATCTGTTCCGGAGTGAGCAAACCCATGTGCCGGGCTTTGACCTTGTCGAGCTCGCCCAGCGCATGACCGTCAAAATAAATTTCACCGGTCTTCCGGCTTTTCAAGGCTTGAACCCGGTGATTGATGGTTTCGGCAATATTTTTCCCATCCAAGGTTGGAATAAAGACCGGAGCTTCGATCCAAATTTTTTCGAACTCTTCGTCCGGCAAGTCCGGGGCGGACGTTTTATTCATAACACGTCTCCTTTTCTGGGAGGATGGGCGGAATAGATTTTGATTCTTGATCGGTTCGGGTGAAGCCCCACTTTGCCGTAAAGCTTCACGCTGTCCTGATTGAAGAAAAATTCCCAGGTTTCATAGCCTTCCGCCATATCTGTGATTTCCTGGCCTGTGATGTTGTCTTTAATAAGCGCGGCACCCAATGCTTCCCAAAGATCGGAAGTCCACGCATTGGGGAACCGCGCCTGCCAAAGATTGCGGCCTTCAAAAGTAAATTGAATGTTGCTGTCATTTCGCATTCGTAGAATGGCCACAACTTGGCTTCGCCAAGGTTTGGGTATGGGAATCTGATCCGTCATAAAGGTATCAATTGATACTCATGTGTCAATGTTACTTTCCTGCACACTGCTCAACCTCCTGGCCCACAATTAAATACATAAATTGCGAATATTCGTCCCATGCCCTCATCCTGAAATACCCGGCCTGGTCCATGTCCATGCCAGCTAACCCAAGTTTGGCGTCAAAACGAAGAAGGAATGTTCATAATCATGTTAAAAATTGAATCGCTCCCGCCGTTCCAACGTACCACTCGCTCGAGACTAATCCTGCTGGGGCGCGGGGGCTCCCGGGCCCGTAATATTTAGTTTGACGTCTAACTAAGTTCGTGTTGAATCCAATCATGTCCAAATCCATCGGCCCCGGACATGAGGTCTTGCTCGCCTTCCTGGCCGCATCCAATACGATGTCGCGCAAGAGCGACGCCTTTTTCAGCCGCTTCAAAATCACACCCGCGCAATTCAATGTCCTCAACCTCGCCATGACTCATGGAGGAACCATCGCTCAAAAAGAACTGGTGTCCGGACTTCTTGTCGGAAAGGCGTCCGTTTCCATCGTGCTGCGAAGAATGCTGCGCGATGGCCTGCTCACGCAAAAACCGGACCCCGCCGACTTGCGCAAATCCGTAATCACACTCACTTCCAAGGGAAAAAAACAATGGAAACGAACAGCCCCGGAATACGGCAAAGCCGTTGAACGCATCTTCGGCGAATACAACGCCAAAGAACTGAAGGAATTTCAAAAACTGCTAGTCAAACTGGACCAATCACTCGGGAAAACCATCAAGGAGTAAACTTATGCTAGGAATCGTGTTGTTTTTAACCATTGTCGCCGTCGTCGTTTTGTTTTCCATTCTCGGCAGCAGGATCGAGAACCTGAGATCGGATGTGGAAATGCTCAAGAATTCCCTCGAAAGGCTCAGGGAAAAATCCAGCGCTCACCTGGACTTTAAAAGTTCCGCGCAAAAAACTCCGGTCCCGGAGCCCGCAGGCCAAACATTCCCTGCGCCTGTTGCTCCGCCACTACCAACACCCCCACCGCTGATTCAAAAGCCCGTCGTGAGTGAAACCGCCCCAATACCTCCCGTGATTCCACAGCCCGCATCAAGTGCTCCCATGCGCGTCGCACAGACCGGAAGCGCGCAAAAGCAAGAAAGAACCGCTCCATCCTTCGAATTCAATTGGGAACAATTCCTAGGAGTCAAAATGTTCGCGTGGTTCGGCGGGCTCATTTTGTTCATCAGCGTTTTGTTTGCGCTGAAGTACTCCTTTGACAACAACCTGATTCCGCCGGCGCTGAGAATGTCCATAGGGGCCTTGTTCGGAATCGGCCTGGTCATTGCCGGAGCATGGCCCAAAAAACAGCAATTTGCCGTACTGTCGCAGACCTTGTGCGCCGTGGGAGTTGTTGTGTTGTATGCCGTCCTGTTTGCCTCAACCAGCCTGTACCATTTATTGCCGCCTGCCGCAGCCTTTGTGCTGATGGTGGTTGTGACGGCCGCAGCGTTCTCGATTGCCGTGGCGTTGGACGGCCAGTTTGTGGCGATCCTGGGCCTGCTGGGAGGCTTCCTGACTCCGTTCCTGCTGGGAAGCGGGGAAGATCACGCCCTGGGGCTTTTCTCCTATATCTTCCTGCTGAATGCGGGACTGGGGCTGGTGGTGCTGCGAAAAAATTGGGGATACATGCAAGCCCTGGCGGTTTTGGGGACCGTGGTCATGGAAATTGCGTGGTGCATCCGTTTTTATTCAAACGAAAAAATCTGGACTTTGTTTGGAATCCTGACGGTCTTCCAGGTTGGATACACCGGCTTGCTTTTCGTCCAAAGGAGAAAAAACAACCCGTTGAACTGGCATTTTGGAAGCGCTTGCGGGCATGCCGCCACATCCATTTTGTTCTTTTCCGTGCTCTTGCTCGCCGGAAACAATTCAGCCTACCCTCTGGCTGAATTAACCGGCCTGGCCGTTATCAGCGCAACTGCCCTGCTGGCCGTCTCGATCGTTGCGGAGCTTTACTGGATCCATTCCATTTTTGGAATGATGATCTTCGGCGCGCTGTCGATCTGGATGTCCCTCTATTTCAAGGAACCGGCATTAAAGCTGGTTCTGGCCTTCGATTTGATTTTTGCGGTGTTGCATAGCGCAGGCCCTGCGTTTTTACAAAAACTGCGCGGGGCAAAAATTGCGCCCGGCTGGACGCAAATCTTTCCAATCATGGCGATGCTTTTGGTTCTCCTGCCAATCTACATGCTGGACAACGTATCGCCCATCATCTGGGGCGCCATCATCGCCGTGAATCTCGTGGTGATGTTCTTCACCGTCATCATGGCGACCTACTGGGCCCTGGCCGTCATGATTGTGCTGACTCTAGTTGCCGTGGGGTCCTGGATTACCAGGGTGCCCGTCGGCGGCACGGATATCGACGCCATGCTGTGGATGGTCGGGGGGTTTGCGGTGGCTTTGTTTACGGGTAGCGTTTTTGTCCTCCTCCACTACCGGAGGTCGCTCACTCTTGCCGACGCAACAAAAAGAATTCCCCTGAACGTGGTGCAATTGCCCGCATTATCCGCTGCACTGCCCTATGTGCTGCTGATCATGGTCATGGACCACTTGCACCTGGCAAATCCATCGTTTGTGTTTGGACTGGCCTTGCTGCTTTCCGTCATGTTGCTGGGCACGGCTAGATGGGCGAAGACGTATTGGCTGGGCTGGGTTGCCCTCGGAGGAACGGCACTGACCCAGTGGGCCTGGCACGGCACGTCGAACCAGGGCATGCACGATGCCGCGCCCGCATGGAGCGTTCTATTTTTCGTTTTGTTCTTTGGATACGCGCTGGTTTTCAAAAAAGCGTTCACGGAACAATTGCATCCCTGGGCCATTGCGTGCATCGCAGGCCTGGCCCATTTCCTTCTCGCACATCGGAACATCCAGGAATTTCACCCGAATCACAGCATGGGACTTGTACCTCTGCTCTTTGCCTTGCCTTATATTGGAGCCACGGGATATTTGCTGCGAGGAATTCCCGAAAGCAGCCCGCGACGAAATGCCATCCTGGCTTGGTACGGGGGAACGGCGCTGTTTTTTATAACAATCATTTTCCCGATTCAATTCGGGAACGAATGGCTGACAATCGCGTGGGCGCTTGAAGGCGCGGCATTGATCTGGTTGCGGAATCGAATCCGCCATAACGGGTTGTGGATGGTCGGATGCGGGCTGCTCGCGGTTGCGTTTGCGCGTCTGGCGCTGAACCCGGCCATCCTGGAGTATCACGTCAGATCGTCCGTTCCCATTCTGAATTGGTATTTGTACACCTATGGGCTCGCGATTGCGGCGATGCTCGGCGGCTCCTGTTTGCTCAAAAGACAGGAGCTTGGAAAATGGGACGGTTGGAATTGGCAGGGACTGCTGACAGGCGCGGCCCTGGTCCTGCTCTTTCTTTTGATGAACATTGAAATTGCCGATTATTTTGCGACAGGCTCCACGCTTACGTTTGATTTCTCGGATAATTTTGCCCGCGACATGGCCTATTCGATTGGCTGGGCGATTTTTGCCCTTGGATTGCTGGTGGCAGGTATTCGCCACCAGGCAAGGGCCGCGCGCTACGCGAGCATCGGCCTTTTTGGCATTACGGTATTAAAAATATTCTTCCATGACATTTCGCAGTTGAGCGCGCTGTATCGCATTGCGACTTTGGTGGTTGTGGCCGTGCTGCTGATCCTGTCGTCGTTCCTCTATCAAAAATTTGTCGCCAAAAGTCCCGAATCAAAATAACAGCAGAATTCGAACAGGAATCCCATGAAACACATCTTAAAATGGAGCGCGGCGCTTTTCATGGCCGTCCAGATTTGCGTTGCCGGAGATTGGAAGGAAGCATGGCAATACGGGCAGGGAATTTCCGTGCCCAAGGCGGGGATTTACAAATTCGATCTCAGCCCGGATGTTCTCGGTAAAAGCCAGGCGGATTTGCGGGATTTGCGGTTCGTGTCCCCCGGTGGTGAGGAAGTGGGTTTTGCTATCGGTTCCGGTAACACGGAAACAAAGCCCGTTTCCGTCGAATCACTTTCAACCCAATGGCTCCATGGAGAAACCATTGTTCAAATTAAAACCAATACCCCGGCCCTGATTCGGGAAATCCAATTATCCGTGGGTACGAATGATTTTCAAAGGTCGGCCAAAGTGGAGGCCTTCGACGGCAGGGAATGGGTGACCGTGCTGGAGCATGATCCAATCTACCGGCAAAGGGTTCCCTTTGAGGAAAAAACGAATTTTAAGTTCTCTGCGATCAAAGCTCGGGAATTTCGCGTCGCCATACCCGACGACAAAGGAAAGCCTATTATTGTGAATCGGGCCTATGTGGTGGAGGCCGAAAGAAATATTGGAGCGCAAACGATTTCCTACCCAATCGTCATCCGAGACCATGTGGAAACGGTTGGGAAAAGTTATTATTCAATCCAATTTCCGGCGGCAAACCTGCCGATCTACAGCCTTGCTTTTGGCATCGAAAACCCGGTTTTTCAACGCTCCGTCAAATTATCAATTCCCAACATCGAAGGAGGTGTTGTGACGGAGCGCGAAATTGCCCAGGGCGCGCTTACCCGCAGCCTGGATGGAAAAAGCAGGGACGGAAAAGTTATCGTTCCGTTTTATGGGGTCCAAACAGACACAAAAGAATGCCGCCTCTATATTGAAAACGGGGACAATCCCCCGCTGAAAATCAATGAGATCGAAGCAAGGGTTCTGCCGCTGTCATGCGTCTTTTACGCCCTCAGCGGCGGGACTTATCAAGTCCTGACCGGCAATAAACAAGCGGAACAAAAACATTATGACGTCTCCGGTTTGAAAATTTCAAATGCCGTGCAAGTGGCCGCAACGACACCATTAAAACCGTACGGTAACTATAAAAACAACACTCTGATCCTGGGAAATGAAATTCTCGGCGGGATATTGTCGCCCAATGACTGGCAAAAGAATTTTTCGATCCAGCAGCAGGCTGTCGGCGTGCAGGAACTTGAATTGCCTCCCGAGGCTCTGGCGTGCGCCGGCGAAAATCTAGGCGACGCCAGAATCATCAAAGGAAACAGGCAAATCCCCTATTGGGTGGAGCGCCTGCCTGTTGATCGTACCACGGACGCAGAAATCGTGGCGGACAAAAATAATTCCACAAGCAAGACAGGCAAATGGGAAGTGCGTTTGCCCCTGGCCAATCTGCCCGTAAAGGCAATTACCCTGGAAAGTCCAACGCAGCTCTTTGAAAGAACTCTTTCGGTTTATGAGGAAGACATGGGACATGGCAAAATTCTTTTGGGTTCCGCCTCATGGAAGCATGTGCCTCAAAAGGCTGATGCTTCCTGCCTGATTCAACTGTACCGTCATCCCCAATCCAAAACCCTTTTTATTGAAACGGACAATGGCGACAACGCGCCGATTGAGATTTCAAAAGCTGAATATCAGCTTCCGATCATACGGTTGCTCTATTATAGATCGACAGACGAGCCGGTCCGTTTGCTTGCCGGGAATCCGAACGCAAGCACTCCCCAGTACGACATTGCGAGTGTGCTGGATGAATTGAAAACCAGCCCCCGCTCCACTGCCAAAGTCGGGAACCCGGGAGGATCCCAGGCATTCTTCAATCTCAACTCATGGGTCAGCGGTGAAAGCGGCATCCTCTACTGGATTATTCTTGCAGGCGTCGTGATTGGTTTATTCTTCGTCATGACCAAATTGCTGCCCGCTTCAAATGACAAAAGCTAGAAGCCGTCCAAGATTCAAGGAATAAACCCATGCGCACCGTTATTGTCGGTATTAGTCTGTTAGTCTTGCTCCACATAAACCCGCTGCATGCGGAAGAGGCGGCGCCTGCTTTTGACGTGCCGAGCCTCGACAACATCACAATCGACGGCAAGACCGATGATTGGGGCAATCGCGGGTTTCGCGTCGAGGTCATGGGAAACGCCGACGGCACAGTCAAAGCGGCTGCCGATCTCGATGCCGCCTTCCGTCTCGGCTGGGATGAGCACGGATTACTCCTGTTGCTCAACGTCGTTGACGACGTGGCTGACGAGGCAAAAGAGCACAACGAGCTTTGGCAACGGGATTCGGTCGAAATTTTCTACTCGCCCCAGCGCGGCTCGCCCGATGTGGTTCAACTGGTGGTCAGCCCCGGAGTCGATCCGCAACGCCCCGAACTCCGGTCGATCCTGCAGGACGAACGCAAAACGGAAGCCCTGAAGAAAACGAAAGCTGAAGTCACCGCCGTGCGCAGCAGGACCGCGCATGGCTACACCTTGGAAGTCCTGCTGCCCTGGTCAAATTTCGGGATCAAACCCGAAGCCGGGCGTGAACTGGCCTTCCAGATCTACGTCAACGACGCGGACGGCGGAAAAGGCCTTTTCTCGGCAGTTTGGTACCCCTTCGGTTCCGGCCATGACTCGATGAACATGCAGCGCCTGCGGCTTGCATACAAACCAAGCCCGCCGATCAAGGCCGTTGCTTCTGCCGAATACGAACGGTTTCGCCGGGTGCGCGTGCATGTGGCGGCAACGGCGGACCTTCTTGGAAAAACGCTCACGCTGAAGGGGGATGGCCGCAAATTGGGCAACTTACCGCTCACTTCGGAAGGCGGACGCGCGGGCGCGCAATTCGTATTGCCGATGCCCCCGCAAGACAAGGGGTATGGACCGCTGGATCTCGTTGTCGATGGTCAATTGCTGAAAACCATCAAGCTGCCAGATCTTCAGGCGTCGCGCGCAAAAGCCTTCATGGAGCAGCATCTGGTCTTCCATCCAGGCGTGTTCTCGGGCGCGAATTTTCCAAAATGCGATTTTGAACACCCGTCGTATGTGGAGGATTTGATAGGATCCTATACCCTAACGACCACATTCTACGACGCCGATTACAATCAGGTCACGACGGCGGAAAAGCCGGGCCGCTACGGCGCCGTCGTCGAAATCAAGGCTGGGAACGGAAAGTCATTCCGGCGTTTGTTGACATTGTATCGGATGCCACAAGACCTTGATTGGTGGGCGCGGAAGGACAGCGCGGGGTCGATCGAATTTCCAAAGGAAACGGGGATCAACCCCATCGTGGCAAATGAACAAAAGCACTCGACCGGCAAATATCTGACAGGACTTTTGAAAGAAAGTTTTTCGCGGGACGCGGCAGCCCCAGCGGTGCTGGCGGAGCTTTACGATACGAAGCTTGGAACGAAGGATGCGGGCGTTTTTGATGATTTCCTCGCCCATGACCGACAGTGGTGGGCCGGGATGAAACGCAAGCTCTCGGGCGCCGACAAGCTGTATTCGAACCTGTTCGTCTGCCCGCAAATCGTGAAGGAAAAGCCCTCGACGATTCTTCATGAAGGTTCGTTGAAAGAAGCAGGGATGAAGCCCGACGCGGCGAAGAACATTGACGCTCAGCTCAAGCAATGGTCGGCGGACAGCGGCGAACCGTTTGCCGTCTGCATTGTGCGGCACGGCGTGATTGTTTTGCACAAAGCCTACGGACAGCGCGACGGCAAGCCCATGACGGTGAATACAAAGAGTTGGATGGCCTCGATCACGAAGGCGATGTCCGGATCGGCCATGATGATGCTCGTCGATCAGGGCTTGGTAAATCTCGATGATCCCGTGTCAAAGTATCTGCCGGCATTCGCTGGAGCCGCTATTTCCACGCCGCTGACAATCCGTCATCTTTACACGCACACGGGCGGATTGCAGGGACATTGGGGTGACGATCTCAACGATTTTGACGACGTGATCGCCGGTTATTATCCGTACCTGGAGATCGGCAAGCGGCTTGAATACGACGGCGCCGGTCCCGCGCTCGGCAGCAAGATCGTCGAGATGGTCAGTGGAGAAGCATTGCCGCAGTTTTATAAACATCACCTGCTGGATCCACTTGGTTGCGCCAGCACCGAGGTCACCAACAGTTCCTACGATGCCCAAAGCACGCCGATGGACATCGCAAAATTCGGGCAGATGCTGCTGAACCACGGCAGCTATGGCGACAAACAGTTTATGAGTCCTGAAACATTCCAACAAATGCTTCCCGTACGATTGAACAAACTGCTCGGGCCTGACACGACCGTCGAGTGGGGGATTGGCCTCGTCTGGTACAAGGACGAGTGCCTCGGCAAAGGAACCTTCGGCCACGGTGCGGCGTCAGGGGCAACCTTGCGAATGGATCCCGAGCACGATCTGGTCATCGTGATGACCCGGAACACGGCGGGCGAGAAATTTGCCAAGTATCATCCCAAGTTCCTCAGCACGATCCTCGACAACATTGCAAACTAACGGACAAGGATTTTGGCATCCTGGCTAAATTGCAGATGCGAAATACTCGGGTTTTATTTTCCGTTCAGGCCGAAAAGGCTGCCTGATGACCCGAAAACGCTTGTGCTTGTCTTCAGTGTCCTCTTTAGCCAGTCTTTCGCCATAGGATCCGCACTACCGGCTTGAAACCCCAGATCGACGTCTCCGTGGGCCAAAAGTGGTTTTCTATCAGTGATTATTTGTCGCCCGGCCTTCCGGCATGAACAACAAACAACATCAACAAGGATCCCGCTCATGAAAATATTACAGATTACGAGATGCCTTTCCGCCGGGTTGATCGTGCTGACTGCAAGCACTTTCATCTGCCCAATGGCTCTTGCGCAAATTCGCACGCTGCCGAGCCAGGAATCGAATCTTCAGCCCCGCAATGAGACTCTCCTGACGCTCGCGGATGGCCGCAAGGCCCGTATCGTTGGCGGCAAACTTCTGCTGTATGCGGCTGTCGGCCGCGCCGTTTCCGCTCCCGCTCCTGCTCCTGCTCCTGCGGGCGAATATCACACGAGTGAAGGGCGTGTACTTCATGTGGCGGCAGGGGGGGTGCTCATTCCTGCTTCCAGCACGACTGCCGGCGTGACGCCTCATCAAGTTCCAGACAACGGAGATGGCAAGGGTGCTTCCATGAAGATTGGCCCCATTACAAATCCGGGCGCAAGACCGTTGCCATCGAAAGTGCAGGCGACTCTTCAAGTTTCACACGGAGGAGGCGACGCTACACAGGGTCCAACGGACGAATCCGGGAACAAGATCGGCATCAATCCGGATTCCGAATGGCACAGTTCCGTCTCGATAAACAACACGCTTTTATCGCTGTGTAACTTCCGCTGGCGTGTGGACGCTCCGGCTTCCGTCAAGCATGCGCGCTTTGAAATCGCCGGCGTTGGCGATGCAGCAGACGCCCCCAACTGGTCGGACCCGTCGAAGTCACCACCTCCCGCAGGAAGCGGCATCGTCGAATTCACTCCCAAGGATGACGGCTGGTCGCGCTTCGACTTTGATTTTAAATCCATCTATGAGAAGAAAAGCTTCACATGGGCGAAGGCTGATCACTTTCTGCTGCGGATTACACCGCTGTTGGCCAACGGCTCGGCTGCAGGCCCGCCTTCCAGCCCCGTGCTCCTTATTCCCAGCGCCAACGGCATTGGCTTGATCCCGCCACCATCAGCATCCAAAGCGCCTCCACCGACCAAGCCTCTCATCACCGCTCTGAGTTTCACGCCAGCCGTGAATTTTAATCCTCTCAGCGGCGAAAATGGCGGTGAGGCCGGCTTTATCATGCACTTCGTGGTGACCCGCGAGCCCGCCCAACTCGAAAAAATCATCGCAGATGCCTATTCAGCCAACAGGACGGAGAATGGGGTAAAAAAGCCCGGCCCGCTTCATAAGGGAGATCACTTTTTCATTAATTTTTCCCCGGCCAGCCAGGATGTCGAGGGTTGGGACGCCGTCGGCAATTTCGTCAGCGGAATCCCCGGCGCCATTGAAAACGCCCTCAACTTCTTTGCAAAAGTTTACAACGACGATATCAAGGGCCAGCTCGTCAGCATTGTCGCCTCCATCATCGGGCCCGTCCTCGGTCCCATCGTTGGCCCGGACCTGTCCGCCACCCTCGCGAAAGAACTCGTCAACGCCGCCCTCGTCACTTGCGGCATCCCGCCCACCCTGCCGGATGCCGCCTCCCTTCAGAACATGGGTGCTGATTACATCATTGCCAGCGCCGCGGATCAGGCCGGCGTTGATATTCCTGATGAAGCCAGGGAGCAACTCAAAAAAGGAATTGCCAAACTGACGGACCCAAGCACCAGCGGAGTTCTCAATCCGCTCTTCTACGCCCCTGATCCCGCCTATCTGTACCACCCGCCGGTCCTGTTGTTACAGGCCAGTTTTGTGAAGACGACAAACTACAGCCTTGTGAAAAACCAAACTTCGGACGGTAACACCAGCACCGGCAAGACCGGGGGCACCAACTACGACCCTGTTCCAAAAAACACCGATCCAAGCAAAGACAAACTCAAGACCGATCCGAACGCCAATGATCCCGACTTGATCATACACGGTCCCCAAACGACGGGCGGTGGGCAGCCTCCGCCCCCCAAACATCAGGACGGACAAAACGTGAATGAACCCAAGGGCAACGATTCCACAGGAAGTTCGGGCAGCGGATCTGGCTGGCCAGCCAAGTCAAAAAAAACCGTGGTCCACATTGAAGTGCGTACCAGCATTAGTTTCGATCTGAACAAAAAGACTGGAGGCTCAGCGTTCTGCGATGAGAACACGCTCATCCTCACCGCAGACGTCAACGTTCCGCCGGTGCGGCTGGGGGAATCCTTCACGATTCCGGTGATTTTGCGTTTCCCGCCGAATGCCGCCAAGGACTCGCCTGGCTACCACAACTGGTTTATGGCCTTCAGCTATGGAGACATGACGAAGTTCTATATCGATGGAGGTTACGGCTCGGAACACTCGCACACCAAATCCTGGTGATCGTTTCTGCCGCAAGCAGGCGGAAGCAGGGAGCTTGGGATTACTTCCCGTTCAGGCCCAAGGGGCTGCCGATGCCGGTGACAAAGTCCCAGTCGGCCTGAGCATTGAAATGGCCGGCGCTACCGGAAGTAATGTCCCGGAAATTGGCTGTGCCCAGATTGCCATAGATGAAGTTGAGCTCCGCCGTTGTACCGGGCTCGATGGAGCCTGCCAGATTCACGACACCGGCCAGCGAGGGGGAGGAAACACTCGTGCCGCCGAAGACCATCCAGCCTGAATACCTGTAATAAGGTGTGCTGTCATAAACGGCCACGCCCGAATTGGGATCAGCATCAAATGAGCAGTCGGGAACGCCGCGGCTGGTTCCCACGATCGAAGCGATGCGCGTCTGGAAATAGGGACGCGTTTCGTAGGGGCTCTTGCCTCCACCGGAATAGGACCAACCGGTTTCGCTTGTAAATACCCCTGCGGAATTGCGGTGGATACTGGTGCCGCCTGCGCTCAAAACATTGGGTGAAGTACCGGGATAAATGGTTTTGCCACCTGTATCACCGCTTGCGG
Source organism: Candidatus Methylacidiphilales bacterium (assembly GCA_028713655.1). Taxonomy (NCBI): domain Bacteria; kingdom Pseudomonadati; phylum Verrucomicrobiota; class Methylacidiphilae; order Methylacidiphilales; species Methylacidiphilales bacterium. The sequence goes on from JAQTNW010000020.1 coordinate 37,532, forward strand.
CAAAGTAATCGACACCCGGAGTTGTAAAGAGCAGGTCGTTGGCTGTTTCCCAGGAATATTCACTGCCGCCCCAGCTCATTGAAACCTGCCGCACGCCCGGCAGCTTGCCCGCAATTTGTATGGCTTGGTTCAGGTCGGCGATGCTCGCGCTGCGGGCTTCAACCAAAACGATTTTGGCATTGGGTGCCATGGCGTGGGACCACTCGATGTCGAGGGCCGATTCCTGGGACCAGCCTGCGTCGGTGGCGGGCAATTTGCCTGTGGCATAGACGACTTGAAAGACCGTGTTGGTGGCCGCGTTTGCATTTGTCGAGCTTTCCAAGGGCAGGCTGAATTGTCTCGAGAACACATTGAAATCATTCAGTGCGGTGGGATAATGATAGGCGGTTATAATCGCAATCGTACCTGCCCCGCCCGTGGCCGGCAGATTATAAACCGCACGGATCGACTGCGGCGATTCACCGGACGGCTTGAAGACAGCGGCGGCCATGGGATTCATATTTGGCGCATCCGGTGGCTTGATGAACAAATGATTCGTGTGCGAACGCACGCCGATGTCTCCTGGATTTTCAAGGCTGGAGTCGGGGACAATCACAGTACCCGGCGGCGCCTGTTCGGACTCGGAAGCCGGGACTGCATTTTCAGGGATGTTCGTTGCCGAGGTTCCCGGGGCTTGCGAATCAACGCTTGAAGCAATCGCAGAACCGGTAGAAATGTTAGGAATTGCGGAAGCAGCGGAGGTCTTGATTGTGGTTGCTCCGGGATTGAAAGCGGTGGCGATAACATCCTTCGACTGCGCGGAAGAAGGATCGGAAGACGCGGCCTGTTGGTCTGCCAGGGTCGCAAGGGTCTGACTCTCGGAAAGGGAATCGCCAGACGCGGAATTGCGCGTGGGATTGTCTGTTTGAATCAAGGCCCAGGCTGCGAGGGCAAAAAAGCCCGCTGAAATGAGGGCAAGTCGTTTCACGTTGGGAAGTCTCGCACCATTAGCTCGCCAAAACAAGCCGATAAAAAAGGTAATTCAATAGGATTGTTTGTGAACTTAAGCCGTTGAATTTGAGTAACTTGCATTCCTGCACAAGACTGCGGACGTAAGTGCAAATGAATGAGAGACGAGATACCCCTTGTTGCGTTTGCATGCAATGGTTTGATAAGTATTTCACTTGAATCTCTCGTCAGGACCTTTGAGGATTTCCAACTCTACTAGCGCGCAAGCACCGTTGCCTCCTCTAAGCAGGCGATACCCAACGGCTTTTATCTTAGGCTGTGAAGAGCACGTCCTTCGCGATCTTTCTGTAAAAGGACTTCCTTAGCCCTTCGGCTTGGGGCCATACACCTTTTTCGGATCAAACAGTTTTTCCGTTTCCTTAAACACAAGCTTCAACCCCTTGCTTTCACCCGCCGGGATCTCGCGGTAAAAACAGGAGCGAAACCCCGTGTGACACGTCGCTCCCGCTCCCACAACCGTAACGCGCATCCAGATCGCATCCTGGTCGCAGTCGATGCGCAATTCCCGCACCTTCAACACATTGCCGCTGGTTTTTCCCTTGTGCCAGAGTTCCTTCCGACTGCGGCTCCAATAAACGCCCTCGCCCAGCTCAATGGTTTTTTCCAGCGCCTCGCGGTTCATGTAGGCGACCATCAACACCTCGCCGCTGTCGTAATCGGTTGTCACCACCGGGATCAGGCCGTCCTTGTCGAATTTCGGCATCAGATCCGCGCCTTCCTCGACTTCCTGATGGCTGCCGCGCTCTTTAAACACAATTTTGCTTTCTGACATACACAGGTATTCTTGCCGAGTTGGACGCAGGATAAAGAACAAAAGCATCCTATTGGCCGCAAAAGAACGCAAAGTACACAGAGAAAGGTATTTTCAATTTAAAACACAAGCAGACAGAATGAACGGGATTTCGAGGATAAAATCCGCTCGCACCACTTTTCTTTTTTGTGATTCTTTGCGCTCTTTAGTGGCCAATCCCCTAGCCTTTTTGCCTCGGATTTTTTTGTTTCCGCAAAGCCATGGATGCGGGCTTGCGTCAACGGACGTACTGCGGTTGGATATCCCCTCATTTCAATGAAACAGGACGTGCAGCTTTACGACACCTTGGAACGGCGGGTGAAACCCATCCGACCGCTCGATGGCAAAACCGTGCGCTTTTATTGCTGCGGGCCGACGGTCTATGGGCCTGCGCATATCGGCAACTTCCGTACCTTTGTGTCGCAGGACATCCTGCGCCGTGTGCTGGAACTCGGCGGCCAACCCACCCGCCACGTCCGCAACATCACGGATGTGGATGACAAGACCATCCGGCAATCCCAAGCCGAAGGCCGTACGCTCAAGGAATTCACCGATGCATGGCTGGAATTATTCCGGCGCGACTGCGGCGAGTTGAACCTGCTGCCCCCGCATATCGAACCCAGCGCGGTTGAACACATTCCGGGGCAGGTCGATTTGATCCAAAAGCTCATGGACCGCAAGCACGCCTACCGTGCGGACGATGGCTCGGTTTATTTCAGCATCGATTCGTTTCCCGAGTATGGCCGCCTCTCGCGTGTCAAGGAACGGGAACTGAGCACAAACAAGCCCGCAGCGGCGGGACAGGCCATCCAGGCCGATGAATATGAACGGGAATCGCTGGCGGATTTTGCCCTTTGGAAGGCGCGCAAAGCGGAGGACGGCCCGAATTTTTGGCGCAGCCCGTGGAGCGAAGGTCGGCCCGGCTGGCACCTCGAATGCAGTTGCATGAGCATGCGTTATCTCGGCGAATCCTTTGATCTTCACGGCGGTGGCGTGGATCTGATTTTTCCGCATCACGAAAATGAAATTGCCCAAAGCGAAGCCGCCACGGGCAAGCCATTCGCCTCGCACTGGTTTCATACCACGCACCTGCTGGTGGAAGGCCGGAAGATGAGCAAGAGCGAGGGTAATCTCTTCACGCTGGAGGAACTGAAGGCAAAGGGTTTCTCCGCCATGGAAGTCCGTTATGTTTTGCTGGCAGGCAAGTACAGCCAACCCCTGAATTTTACCATTGACTCCCTGTCTGCCGCCCGGCAGGCCCTGCAAAAAATCGCAAGAAGCGCGGATGCGCTGGCGGGAGCGTCAGGTTGTGCCGAGCCTGCCTATGATGAAGTGGCGCGCGACGCCCAGTCGCTTCCGGTGGCCAACCCGTTCAATCCCGCATGGGAAGCGTTGCGGGACGACTTGAACACCTCCGAGGCGTTGGGGCAAACCTTTCTTGCGCTCAAGGAAACGGATTCGGCCATTCGCGAAGGCCGGCTTGCAAAAACACAGGCGTCAGAGGCCTGGCTGGGCCTGCAACGCGTTTTGCACGCGCTGGGCCTTGTTCTGCCCAAGGAATCCGAAATTACAGCCCCGCCCGAAATCCGGGAACTCGCGGCCAAACGCTGGGAAGCCAAAAAGAACAAGGACTGGAAGGCCGCCGATACTTACCGCGACCAACTTGCCAGTGCAGGCTGGGTCATGCAGGACGGCAAGGATTCCTACAAGCTGGCGCCCGACCGGAAAAATCCATGATCCTGCCCCAGGAATCCGCCCCTTCCGGAAAGCCGGACCTGTCACAAATCCAGGCGATTGTTTTGCGCCTCGAAGATTTTCTCGCCACCACGGTTGAGGAGGGGCAGCGCCTCGGGCTGACGCTTTCCGCTCCGCAAATTCTTTCGGTGATCGACACCGCCCTCGGCCGCTTGCAGGGAAATGACTCTCCCAAGCCCGTTGAAGAAACGGTTGAAGGTTATTTTCTGGATGGATTTACCGAGGCGCTGCTGCAGGAACATCTGGGAATTTACGAAAAGGTAAAAGACCCGGATGGCCAGGAAGTCTATGTACCCATCAGCGATGCGCTCTGGATCGAATGCCTGCGCGCGCTGCACGAATCGGTCGCGAAAATAGCCAGTTAAAACAGGGTTCACCGCAGAGCCGCCGAGAACACGGAGAGTTGGCCGCAAAAGAGCACATTTTTATCCGCTGATGAACGCAGATTGGCACGGATGGAAAAAGCGGAGACTTGAAACTCACCATCCGCCTGCGGTTGCGGGAAGGCTGATCCTGTTTTTCTCGAGCTTGCCCCCACACTCCACATGCTCTACTCTGGGCGGCTTATGGTGTCCATGCCAGCGAAAAACTGGCTCCATTCGCTCGGGGAATCGCCCTGCAGCCAGACCGGCCTGAGCACCAGGTTGTCCATGCCGTAAGTCCAGGCGGTGCTTAAACTTAACCGGCTCGTGCGCGTTTTGATGCTTGGATCGTGTCCTGCGGCCAGTTCAGCAGACTTCCCACATCGCAAGTAACCAGCCTGGTTCCCGATTCACGGGCGATTTGCACCAACCAAACACTTCACGGCGCATCCCCGTAGAGGGCCTTCGCCACATCCCGAGAATCGATGGCGGGAGCGTGGGCCGTTCTTCCGAGTACCACCCGTCCGGGTTTCATTTGGACTTTCCGAACCCGGGCCACTGAGGGGCGATAAACCCGCCGAACGGCGTCCACGATCAGATTGAAGAGGGAAGCGGCCATACGAATCAGGCGGGGCGAGGCAGCAGGTTGACGCGGAGTGTGCAGCGTTTGCCCAGATCGCGAAAGTGGGAGTCAAAGGTTGTCAGGGCCACGTCATGATGGATGCAGAGGGCGGCAATGAGCAGATCGACGGAGGGTATGCGCAATCCCGCGTCGTATGCCTTGGTGGCGAGATTTGTTGCTGCGTGCCAAAGCTGTGGCGGAGTGTGAAGTAACGGCATGGTTTCCAGCCTGCGCAGGAGCAACGGGCGCTCCCGGCGCGAGGCACCGCAAAGCAGTTCAAATCGTACCTGTTCACAGAGCAAGGCGTCTTCGGCCTGGATGGCAACGTCCGCGACGCGCCGGATTCCATCCGGCGTGTTTTGACGCAGGTGATCGATCCAAACACAGGTGTCGATTACTTGTCCCACGGGCTTTTCCGGTCGAGTTCCTGCATGGTTTCGTAGTGGGGAAACTCAAACCGTACCTTGCCGGACATCACTTCATCCGAAAGCTCCCGCCTCCGTTTGAGCATCAGGCTGTCGGCGACCAGCTTGGCGATGGCGGGGCCTTTCTTTTTTACACCGGAAAAACGGATGACGTCTTTCAAGTCTTTGTCGGAAATCTCGACAGTTATTTTCATACTTTCAGGATGCCATAGTCAGATAATGAATCAAGAAGATAAGGACAAAAAAACCGGGTTGGGAGCTTTCACTCAAAAGTCCCAATCCGGGCGCACTACTCGGGAACCCACGTTCATTCCCGCTCAAATATCCAGCCAATCCTGCCTGTGCATAACAAGCGGAGCGGAGGTGGCGGTCTTCCGGGATTCTGCTAGTATTTAAGTTATGAAACATATTACAAACCCCGTACTATTTGTGTTGGCCGTGTTTTGTTTCTTTCCCCTGGTCGGGTGCGCAGACGGGCCTCAGGGACCGCTGGCCCAGGCCCAGGCCTTGATGGACCCCGCCTATCGTTCCAAGGTTTTCTGGATCAAGGGGGCCGGTCCCAGGGAAAAAATCAATCAATGGACGTATTATTTCTATGACCCCACGGCATCTGGAAACGCGCGCATGGTCAGGATCGTGGACGACAAAGTGGAGATTTTTCAACCGGCTAATTTTGGCAGCCCGGCGCGGGAATCCTCCACGTTCAATCCATTCTTTGTAAAGGTTTCCGTCCAGAAGGCGTTGTCCACCGCCGCAGCCTATGCCAACGAACAAAAAATTTCCTATGACCATGTGCGGGTCCAGTTGAGACGCCCTTCCTCCGATCAAGCGCCTTCGTGGAGGGTTGAATTGCTGGACAATGAACACAATCTGGGCACCGTTTACATCTCGCCCGAAAATGGCCAATTGGTTTATTTTAATTCCACCCGCTCTTCCCCCGATAGCGCCGCTGGTTTTTTTAACGATGTCAAACGCACGTTTCTCGGCATTGGCGGGGACCTGGAACAATTTTTCACCGGCGAACGGACTGTGGACCAATAGCCGATTGGCATGGTTCGCAAAGCAAGTTGCGCTTTACCTCGGAGCCTTGGGCTGGCAAATGTTGCCCCGTGAATTATGAGCAACTGATCAATGCCGCCCTCGGCTATCACAATCTGGGGATGGCCGAAGACTCGCTTGCCGAACTCGAACGTCTGGGCGGTCCGGACCGACTGAGGCCCGAAGCCCTTGCCCTGAAGGTTTCCAGCCTCATGCGCCTCCAGAGATGGGAGGAAGCGATGCTGAGCGGCCTGGACCTGGCCCGCCAACTGCCTTCCGAACCGGCGCCCTACCTCGATGTGGCTTTTTGCCTGCATGAACTCAAGCGCACCAAAGAGGCGCGCACAGTCCTGCTCAACGGGCCGGATTCTTTGAAGGACAACGCCACCTACCATTATAATATGGCCTGTTATGAAGCACAATTGGGAAGTCCAGCCCAGGCCAGGCGCCATCTCGACCGGGCCATTGAAATGGATCAACGCTTCAATGAAGTCTGGCCCGACGACCCCGATCTGGAACCGCTGCGCCGGACAAAATTTTAATTTCCAATCGACACCAGCGTTCCGGGGTCGATGTTATCGTAAATTTCCTTCGCCTTGTCATAGGGCATCCGGATGCAGCCGTGCGACGCCGGATAACCGGGCAATTCACCGGCATGAAGGCCTATCATTCCGCAGTTCAACCTCATAAAGAATGGCATCTCCGCGTCATACAAAGTCGAAACCCAATCCTCATACTTGTCGGTCACAACATAAAGCCCCGGCGGCGTTGCAAACCCTTTGCGTCCGGTGGAAACCGGGCTCTTGAGCCAGACCTGGCCGTCCTTGAACACTGTGGCCCGCTGTTTTGAAAGCGAAATTTCCACGCGGAAATGCTGGTCTTCCGGCCGTATGCTTTTGCCAAACAAGAGTTGCACCACCTGGGCGTGTTTGCCGACGGCTGCCAGGTAAACAGCGCTGGTCTCATGCCCCTTTGTCTCCAGCCGCCTGTTGGCCCCCATCTTCAGAAGAAGTTCGACCATCTCCAGATTTCCCTGGGCCGATGCGATCATCAGCAGGGTCACGCCCTCTTCCCGCCGCAGATAATATTCCAGGGACTCGTCACCGCCGGCCGTTTTGATAAATGTCGCCCGGGCTGGGATGCGCACGGTTTCATTTGGATTCTCGCCCCGTTGCAAAAGCGTGCGTGTCAGTTCCAGATTTCCGCTGGCCACGGCCCAAACAATGAATCGTTGCCCCTGGGCGCCGTCGGGACCGGGTCTCGCTCCGGCATCGATCAAGGATTTTACAAACACAGGAGATGAATGGTCCATCGCCGCTGAGAGCGGCGTGCGGCCTTTTTTGTCCGCCTGGTTCAAAGTTGCGCCCGTCGCGGCAAGCAGAGAGGCCAGCTCAATGCGCCCGTTCTCAATTGCATAGACCAGCGCGTTGCGCCCCTGTTTGTCCTGGCTGGTGGGATCGGCCTTTGCTTTCAATAAATATTCCGCCACGACCTTTTGCCCGGCGGCGGACGCGTGCATGAGCGCTGTCTCCCCCTGCGCATCGGCGGCGTCCACGGCCATGCCGGCCTGTAAAAACAGTTTCGTCCGCTTAAGATTGCCCTCGGAAACAGTTTTAAGATAAGAAGCCGTTGTAAACGAAATGCCTTCCTTCTCCAAGGCATGGCGGGCGCGCTCCTGGGGCTTTTGGCAACCGGCAAGGATCAGGGCGGGAACCATCAAAAAGAATGCAAGACTGCGCTTCACCGTCCGAAACTGTAATCGCAAATCGAATAAAACTCCATCCTTTGAATGTGAACTTTGTGCGAATTGGATTTCTCGGTATCGGGAAAATTGCCCACAAGGCATGAACTCGGGATTGATTTTTGGCACAAGCCGGTACACTGTTTTACAGGTTATCCCTGCAAACCCGGCACGGGCTTTGGAGGGAAATTTAAATATGGCAAGTCATCACCCTCTGGGTTTGCGGATCATCGCGGCTTTTAAGATTTTCAAGGGCGTCCTTTTCCTGGGCGTTGCCTGGGGAGTCTTCCAATTGATCCACGCGGATCTTGGCGAGGTTGCCGCCTTCGTAATAAAGGCGGTCCGCGCCAATACCGAGCACCGCATCATACGCAGCCTGCAGGAGCATTTTGTCGCCCTGACTCCGTCCACCCTCCACCATGTCGGAGTCGGCGCGCTGCTCTATTCGATCCTGCTCTTTGCCGAAGGCATCGGGCTTTGGCTGGAACAACACTGGGCGGAATATTTGGTCCTCATCAGTTGCGGCATTTTCGTCCCGGCCGAGGTCGATGCGCTTTTCCGCCACTGCGATTTCTTTCATCTGAGTGTTTTGGCTATTAATGTGTTGATATTGATTTACATGGCATCCATCGTGTTTGGGAAACGGGGCCGCAGCGCTCGCCACTGAGCCACAGAGAACGCGGAGAATTGGCCGCGAAAAGTCGCAAAATACGCAAAAGGTACAGATTAACAACAAGCAGCAAAATGCCGGGATGTTTTTGGCTGCGGATAGATGCGGATGCCCGCGGATGAAAGCCGCAAAACCTGGTCATTTCAATGAATCGGTAACGAACAACTAACGTCTTATTGCCATGCGAACCCAAACTCTTGTTGCAATTCTATTTATAAGCCTTCAAGCCGCCCTTGGCGCCGCCCCGGTTTATCGGGCGATCGATTCCGGATTCCGCGACTTTCGCACAACTGGGGCGGAAGCGGCTGTCCAGGAATGGTCGCGCAACAGCAATCTGTTATCCGGACCCGGCATTGTAAAATTATCGAATGACATCAAGGCTGTGCAAAAATCGTTGGGCGACTGTCTGGGCTACGAAATTATGGATTCGCGGCCCGTGGGAGGGGGGTCCACGGTGGTGTTCGCAAGCGCCCGGTTCCAGCATGGGACTTTGTTTTTTCGCTTTTTAGTGTTCGATTCCTACGACAGCGAGATCCTGAATGGGATTGCCTGGTCGTCGGATCCCCTGGAGGTATTTCCTCCCCAGTTGTTCCGGAAGGGCGGCGGTTCCTGATTTTTTCAATGCCTCCTGTCCTCGACCCTCCGCGTTCCCCTGCACGCCGGGCAAACCGGCTTTGATTGCATGCCCACCTGAAATGCTCTATTCAGGATGGCATGGAAAAATCCCGCAATTCCACCCTCACACCCAAATAATGTCCCTTCAGACTGCAAGCGAATGAACTCCATGCTCGAAAAATTTCATTCCATGACGAAAGCCCGGCGGGCGCTCTGGATTGCCGGAGCTGTCGTTGCGGCCATCCTGGTTTATCTCGCGTGCGTTTATTGGCCCTGGAAATCGCTGAAATTCCAGGGCTTTGTGGAGGGGGAATACGTTTATGTGGCTTCACCCGTCGCGGGACGCCTGGAAGAACTCGGTGTGGAACGCGGAGATTCCGCAAAGCCCGGACGCATGCTGTTCCGCCTGGAAGCCGACCCGGAACAGCAGCAACGGGCGCAGGCGGAAGCCCAGCTTGTGCTGGCAAACCAAAATTGGGAGCGCGCGCGCCAGTTAATTGCCAGTCATTCCATTTCGCAAAAGGAATACGACCAGGCTGAAAGCGACCAGAAAGCGTCGTCGGAAAACCTTGCGCAAATCCAATGGCGGCTCGATCAGAAGACGCAGGGCGCAAAGGAAGCCGGCTACATCCAGGACACCTATTATGTGAAAGGGGAATGGGTACCGGAGGGCCATGCGGTGGTATCCTTGCTTCCTCCCCGGAACATCAGAGTGCGGTTTTTTGTCGATGCCGGAACACTGCCTCAAATTCAAGCCGGGCGCATGGTGCGGATCCGCGCCTTTGGGCTACACCAGGACTGGCCGGGGCGGGTGAATTATGTTTCGTCGCAGGCGGAGTACACGCCTCCCGTCATTTACAGCAACGAGACCCGCGCGAAGCTGACCTTTATGATCGAAGTGAAGCCGGATGCCGCCGCCTTGGACCATTTGCACCCGGGACAACCGGCGGAAATTACGCTGAAGTGATGGAACGGATGGGAGAAGAACCGGAATTTGACCTGGCGATTGATGTCCGCGGCATCACCAAACGGTTTGATGGCCGGACGGTGGTGAACGGCATCGATATGCAGGTGCAGCGCGGCGAGATTTACGGTTTCCTGGGACCAAACGGCAGCGGCAAAACCACGTTTATCCGGATGCTCTGCGGCCTGCTGCGCGCGGATGGCGGAAGCGGCACATGTCTCGGATACGATGTGCTGACACAGTCGGACAAAATCAAGCGCCATGTGGGCTACATGACGCAAAAATTCAGCCTCTACGAGGATTTGAGCATTGAGGAGAACCTGGATTTTTTTGCGCGAATTTACAACATGCCGGAGCGCGAAAATGCGGTGCGGGAATCCCTTGAAAGGCTGGGGCTTGTCGAGCGCCGCGCGCAACTGGCGGGAGCCCTATCAGGAGGCTGGAAACAACGCCTGGCCCTGGCGGCCTGCCTGCTGCATCAACCGCAACTCCTGCTGCTGGACGAGCCGACCGCCGGTGTGGACCCCAAGGCGCGGCGCGAATTCTGGCTGGAAATCCACCAACTGGCGCATCGCGGGCTTACGGTGCTGGTGACCACGCATTACATGGACGAAGCCGAGCAATGCCATCGCCTGGCCTATATCGCATACGGAGACCTGCTGGTCCGGGGATCGGTCGCCGAAGTAATCGCCCACAGCCGCCTGGTGACCTATGCGGTGACCGGACCGGGCCTGGAACGCATGATCGGGGAAATCCGGGCGTTTCGCGGAATCGAGCAGGTGGTGCCGTTTGGCGTGAAATTGCATGTGAGCAGCCATGACCGGGCTGCGCTGGAAGCGGCGGCCCGGAAGTTTGGCGGCGGACAAATCCAGTGGGCGCCGGTGCCATCGGGTCTGGAGGATGTGTTTATTTCACTCATGGGAACGGCCAAGGACCCACACTCATGAAAATCCAAAACGAATCCTGGGCGCGCTTTACCGCGATTCTGCGGAAGGAATTCATCCAGATGCGGCGGGACCGGGTGACCTTTGCCATGATGATCGGCATTCCGCTCATGCAGCTCACGATTTTTGGATTTGCCATCAATTCCGATCCCAAACATTTGCCGACAGCGGTTGTGGCCGGCGATTCCGGTCCGCTGGTGCGCAGCCTGATGTCGGGAATGAAGAACAGCCTGTATTTTGATTTTGTGCCGGAGGAACCGACAGCCGAGGAAGCCGAGCGGATGCTCAGCCTCGGCGAAGTGCAGTTTGTGCTGCATATCCCGGAAAATTTTTCACGCTCGCTGGTCCGCGGAGAACGTCCCGCATTATTGCTGGAAGCGGACGCAACCGACCCCGTCGCGACTGGCAATGCGTTGAACGCCATGAATAATCTGGTGGGTACGGTTTGGGCGCGGGATTTGAGCGGCGGCCTTTCCTATGCGTCATCCGCAGGCAACACGCCGGTGGAATTGCGGGTGCAGGCGCGGTACAATCCGGAAGGGCTCACCCAATACAATATTGTGCCGGGCCTGATGGGGGTCGTTTTAACCCTGACCATGGTGATCATCACCGCCCTGGCCATTACGCGGGAGCGGGAACGGGGCACGATGGAAACGCTGCTGGCGACTCCGGCAAGGCCCATTGAGGTGATGTTGGGCAAAATCGTTCCTTATATACTGGTGGGCTACATCCAGATCCTGTTGATTTTGGCCGTGGCCCTGACGGTTTTTCGGGTGCCGTTTGAAGGCAACTTTCTGCTCCTGGCCGTGAGCGCGTTTTTCTTCATTGGCGCAAATCTGTCGATGGGGATTCTATTTTCAACCATCGCGCGCAATCAGCTTCAGGCGATGCAGATGGCGGTCTTTTTCTTTTTACCCTCCATTTTAATGTCAGGCTTCATGTTCCCATTCCGGGGCATGCCCGGCTGGGCGCAGGCGCTGGGCAGTTGCCTGCCTCTGACCCATTTTTTGCGGGTGGTGCGCGGGATCATGTTGAAGGGGAATGGAGTATTGGAAGTGGCGGATTACCTCTGGCCCATCCTGCTTTTCATGGTGATTGTCATCGGGCTGGGTTCCAAGCTGTACCGCAAGACCCTGGATTAAAGCCGACTATACAATTCCGAATTATCACATGGCGAATTTGGAGTGCGGTGGCACGACACCGCTTTCCACCACGGGCGACATGTCGCCCGTTTCCAAAGCGCGGACATGTCCGCGCACTCCAAAACCCAAATCCGCGACGATCCAGTCCACTCTATCAAGAGGGGCAGAGAGGTCGCCGCGGCGAATGCTTCGGAATGTGTTCCCTGGCATAGCCCTGTATTTTATTGTTACCCGGCCGTTTTGCATGCTAAAGGGTTACTCATACAGGATTTGTTCGATACGAATCTTGTTAAGCATGGAAGAAAATGAAGAAACTCATCATCTTTTTACTCATCGCAGAGTTCCTTACATCATTTACCGTGCTGGCACCAACTTGCATTCTTCGCCATGATATGATTCACGCGATTTCGGTTTATGCGAATAAACCGACACTAGAAAATAAGACTGAGGTGGATAGGCAGAGACAGATAACACAACGATACTCCATCGGCATCTCATCTGTTATTTTCAGCATTATGGCAGGTAGCACCTTGTTCTTGTTCCGCATTCGGAAGAATTCGAAAAGCATCATTGAAAAAACCTAGATGGAAATGGATGGAGACGTCCGCGCTTGACATTGAAGGAAACGCAAACGGCAGCACGTTTGCCGCCGCTCATTGCCTACCCGCACAAACTTCAACCGCTTCGCGCACGAGGTTTTCGGGCACGTCCGGGCACAGGAGCGTCCGCCCAATCTCCGGCACGAGCACCCACTTGACGGTTTTGTTCGTGGATTTTTTGTCGCGCAAAATCACCGGCGCCAATTTCTCATAGTCGAGCCCCTCGATCTGCACGGGCAGCTTGTTCGCCTGCAACGCCAAACGCAGCGCCTCCACGGCCTTCACATCCAGCCCGCAATGCCGGTGCGAGATCCAGGCCGCGCCTATCATCCCAATGGAAACTGCCTCACCATGCAACAGGCGCCCATAGCCCGCCGTTTGCTCAATGGCATGGCCGATCGTATGCCCAAAATTCAAAATGGCGCGCAACCCGCTTTCCTCGCGTTCATCGTGCGCCACCACATCCGCCTTGATACGCACGGATGTCTCAATAATGCCGCCGAGTTCCTTCGGCACGCCGTTCTTGACGACCTCAAACAACGCGGGGTCCCGGATGACGCCGTGTTTCACCACTTCCGCCATCCCGGCTGACAGTTCGCGCCCGGGCAATGTCGCGAGAAAATCGAGGTCGATCAGCACCTGCTCGGGTTGATAAAACGCTCCGACAAGATTTTTGCCCTCGGGCAAATTCACCCCTGTCTTGCCGCCCACGCTGCTGTCCACCGCAGCGAGCAAGGTCGTGGGAATCTGAACCAGTCCGATCCCGCGCAAATAAGAAGCCGCGAGAAAACCTCCCAGATCTCCAATGACGCCCCCACCGATGGCAATCAGCCGACCGCGACGGCTGATATTGTTCCGGGCCAGCTCGGAGCAAAGGCGCGAAAATACGGAAAGGTCCTTGCTGGGTTCGCCGGCTTCAACCGTCAGTAAAACACTGCTGTCGGCGTTTTTTTGGATAAAATCCCAAAGCGGAGCGAACCAGGACTGGGCCTGCACGGTCTTGTCCGTAAGCACCGCGATTTCCGATTTCGCCAGCAGCGGGGCGAGATGCTTTTGGACAATCCCGCGCCCCAGATGAATCGAATAAGCGCGAGCTCCCAGCTCAACCCGGATGTTTCGTTCAGACATAAAATGCCTTTTCTCACGCAGAGACGCTAAGACGCGGAGATTTTGAACCTTTACCAACTCACTTCATTTTTTGCGGCCGATCAAAATTGTACTTTGCCGCTTGTTCCAACCCAAAAACGCATTTCGGCTTTCCTGCGCCTTGGCGTCTTATGCTCTTTGCGTTAAAATCCTTTGTTCGGCTCAAGCCTCGGTTTCGAGGAAGCCCTGAAGATGCCGGATGCGCGTCGGGTGCCGCATTTTGCGCAAAGCCTTGGCTTCAATCTGCCGGATGCGTTCGCGGGTCACCTTGAACTGGCGGCCCACTTCCTCCAACGTGCGGGAATAACCGTCAACCAGTCCGAACCGCTGCTCCAGAACGGCGCGCTCGCGGTCGGTCAGGGTGTCGAGGACATCCTTGATCTTTTCCTTGAGCAGGGCGTAGGCCGTCATGTCGGACGGGTTCTCCGCGCTCTTGTCCTCGATGAAATCTCCGAACGTGGTGTCGTCGCTGTCGCCGACCTGGGCCTGCAATGAAATCGGCTGCTGGGCCATCTTGAGCACGGCGCGGACGCGCTCGACCGGCATCTGGGTTTCATCGGCCACTTCCTCGGGCGTGGGTTCGCGACCGAATTCCTGCACCAACTGCTTCTGCACGCGCATCAGCTTGTTGATGGTTTCGATCATGTGCACCGGGATGCGGATGGTCCGGGCCTGGTCCGCAATGCTGCGGGTGATGGCCTGGCGGATCCACCAGGTGGCGTAGGTGCTGAATTTATAGCCGCGGCGGTACTCGAATTTTTCAACCGCCTTCATCAGGCCCATGTTCCCCTCCTGGATCAGGTCGAGGAAGGAAAGGCCGCGGTTGGTGTATTTCTTGGCGATGGATATCACCAGCCGCAAGTTAGCTTCAACCATCTCGGTTTTGGCCCGGAGCGCCTTGCGCAGCCAGCCGCGCAGTTCCTTGTAATCGGCGGTGAAAACTTCGAGCGGCAGGCGGATCTTCAGGGACAGGTCTTCCAACTGCTGTTCCAGTTGTTGCCCGCGGTCCTTTTCGTGCTTTTTCTTGTTCTTGACCTTCTCCAGCCGCGCCATTTCAGCCGCAAACTCGACGGTCTGCCGGCTGTAATTCTCGCAGACGGCGACGAATTCCTCCGTCACCTTTTGTTTGAAGAAGAACTTGGGATAAAGTTTTTGCAGGACATGGTCTGCCTTTTCAAAATCCTTCTGCGCGCGCGCCCGGGTGGCGGGATTCTTGGCCTCGATCATCCGGATATAAACATCGCCGACTTTTTTGTTCGCGTCCTGGACCGCTTTGACATTCTTGCGCAGCGATTTCATGTACTTCTCGCGGCTGTCGATCTTCTTGTCCTGGATCACGCGGTCAAACCGTTCCCGGCCCTGCTCGAGTTTTTCGGCCAGGTTGATGTATTCCTCGGCGATAAATCCAAAGTGGTGCAGGTATTTTTGCACCATCATTTCCGCATCCTCGATGCGTTTCGAAATTTCAACTTCCTGCTCGCGCGTCAGGAGGGGCACCTGGCCCATTTGCTTGAGGTACATCCGGACCGGGTCGTCCAGAATATCCAGCTTGGTCTCAACCTTCTCCTCCTCCTCTTCCTCCTGGGAGCCTAGCGACTGCTTGTAGCGGTCCACTTCGGAGGCGTCGATGACATCGATCTCAAGCGTGCGGAGAAATCCGAGAATGGCCTCGATCTGTTCGGCATTGTTCACGCTGCCCGGCAGGGCTTCGTGCAAATCGTCAAATGTCAGGTATCCCTGCTCGCGGGCGAGCTTGATGACTTCGCGCAACCGGGCATGCCATTCCTCGTTGCCGCTCCAGACTGCGGCCACCATTTCTTTTTCGGAAAAATTGCTGGCATTGACTTCCTTGCCGGCCAGCGCCTGCTTCAGGCTGGCAGCGCCATCGGCATGTGGCTTTGAGTCGTCTGCAAGCGCCGCAACTTCAACGGCTTTGCCGGCGGATTTGCCTTTGACAGGCTTGGGCGCTGCAACCTCTTTGTGCTTGGACGGTTTGGCTGAAATTCCGCTCTTCGACTTGGCTGACTTTACGTTGCTTTTTTTCAAAATGACTTTCCTGGATTTTTCCAAAAATATACGGCCTCGCCTGCCAAGCCGGACGGGTTTCCCGGCTTCCCGAGCAGAACTACCCAACCAGCAAAAGGACAGTAAAGGTAGGTTGCTAAGTCCTTGCTGTCAAAGAATTTTTCTGCTGATTGAGCTCCTGCCATTCCTTCTTCAGGGCGGCCTTTTCCGAGTCGCTCAAACCCGGCTGCGACAGCTTTCTCGTGAGCAGGACGATCCGGTTGCTGAGGTCGCTCACACGCAAGGCCGCAATGATCTTGGCCAGCATCTCCATAAACGGCTCCTGCGTCCTTTCCTTCAACCCCTCGACATTCAGTTCCGCCAGGTAATTCTGCTCCTCATCCTCCAGCCTCGAAAGCAACGGTGTGACACTTTGCCACTCCTCGTCATTGTAAAAATCCATCAATTTGAGCAAGAGCGGCGCCCCCGCAAGGTCCCGCACCCAGGCCGGATCGAGCTGTTTCTGAACCTCGGGAATATGCTGCGGCTGCGACATAATCAACTGGATCAAATCCCCCACCCGCGGATGGGGCTGGAGAACACGGGCAACCGTCACTTTTGGCTTTGCCTCCTCTTCTCCGTGTAAAACAGGAACCTTTCTCGACTGCTTCACCAAAGCCTCGATCCGCTCGAGTAAAATCGCGTCACTCACTTGAAGGCGAAGCGCAGCCTTGAGCAACAATTGTTCGCGATACACCCGATTGGGGATTCGGGCCAAAAACGCCGCAACACTTTCAATCACCTCCCTGCGCCCCCCCATCGTGTTCATGTCATGCGTTTCTTCAAGTCGTTCCAGGTAAAAATCCAGGTACTCCAGCGGATGTTCCAAAATTTTTCTGAAAGCCTCCGCGCCTTCGGATCTGATCAACGAGTCCGGATCGTGTCCTTCCGGCAGGCGCACCACGCGAACGCCAAGTTCCGACTGGATCATCGCGTCCAGACTGTCCGCCTGGCCGAGAAATATCTGCGCCACACGTTCTGCCGCATTCAAGCCGGCCTTGTCGGCGTCCAGGCAGAGCACGACTTCCTTTGTATAACGCCGGATCATCCGCGCATGTTCGGGTGTAAAGGCCGTGCCCAGCGGCGCCACGACATTCAAAACCCCGGCCGCATGGCAGCGCAAGACGTCGATCTGCCCCTCGCAAACCACCGCATGACCGGCATCCATGATCG
This sequence comes from Candidatus Methylacidiphilales bacterium, assembly GCA_028713655.1. Classification (NCBI taxonomy): domain Bacteria; kingdom Pseudomonadati; phylum Verrucomicrobiota; class Methylacidiphilae; order Methylacidiphilales; species Methylacidiphilales bacterium. The sequence continues at coordinate 54,590 of JAQTNW010000020.1, forward strand.
GGCGTTTGGCCCGCTCCAATCCGAACAACACCCGGCTTTTCGTAAAAATCGGGGTTTCGGGCGAATTGATATATTTGGCGGCCTTCGCCTCGGCATCGAGCAGCCGGGCGCTGAAGGCAATCACATGGCCCTGGTCGTTGCAGATATTGAAAATCAACCGCCCGCGAAAACGGTCATAGACGCGCCCCGATTCATTCCGCACCACCAGGCCGGCCTCCAGCAGGATTTTTTCGTCGTATCCCTTGCTTTTGCCCCATTTGAGCGTGTCATCCCACGCATTCGGCACATAACCCAGTCCGAATTCCTTGATCCACGACTGCGGGATTTCCCGGCTGTGCATGTAGGCGCGCGCCGGTTCGGCCTGCGGATCATGCAACAAGAGTTCTCTCCAATAAGAAGCTATCTCCACATGCAAGGCCAGCAGGCGGTCGCGGTTTTGTTTTTCCCGGTCATGGGTCGGAGAGCGGTCTTCCTCGATGCGGATCCCGGCCCGCTCCGCCAAACGCCTCACGGCGGACGGGAAATCCATGTTTTCATACAGCATGAGAAATTTAAAAACATCCCCGCCATGCCCGCTGCTGAAACATTTGAATGTCTGGCGCTGGGGCGAAACAAAGAAAGAAGGCGTCTTTTCCTTGTTGAAGGGGCTCAAGGCCTTGAAACTGGCCCCGGCGCGCTTGAGCGGCACATACCCGCCGATCACATCCACGATGTCCACAGCCTGGCGCACCTGATCGATTACATGCGGAGGGATGGCCATAACCTGAGTTTCAAGTTACAAGTTTCAAGTTACAAGCCTGAAACACCGGGACGGCAAACCACAGGGGGCGATAGTGGATCGCCACGGCCCAACTCCGACATGCGTCGCGAGTAAAAAGCGTCCGCCGTGGCGGGCGACGCGGCAATCCATGTATTTTTGCGCCTTGGCGTCTTGCCTTCTTTGCGTTAAAAATCGTTGTTCTATGTGTTGTTTTGCGACTTTGCGTGAAACCCTGTGCTGGTTTTCATCCGCGTTTATCCGCGTCCATCCGCGGTTCAATTGCCGCGCTTTCTGCGTCTCTGCAGTGAAATATACTTTGCCGGCCCTTGCCTTGCCCGCCTGTCTCCACGCCCAGGCGGTCCGGCCCCTTGATGCGCCCCCGCCTGCGCCCTTGCCGGCCAAATCCCGCATCGCCATCCTTGAAAATCCCGCCCTGGTGGACCGTTTCCAGATCGACGACGCGCGCGTCGCGGAAAATTTTAACCGCTCCTTTCTCTCTTTTACCAAACGCAATTCCTTGAAAGAGGCCTGGGGGCTTTTTGTTTCCCCAAGCGATACCGTCGGCATCCATATCAGCACCGCGGGAGGTTCCATACTTTCCACCCACCGCAGCCTGCTGCAGGCGGTTGTCAAGGGACTCATGGAAGCCGGAGTCCCCCCTTCCAAAATCATTGTCTGGGATAAATTCGAGGACCAGATGATCGGCGCGGGCTATGTGCCCATGCAGCCCGACCAGGACTGGAAATGCCTTTCCGTCATTCCGGGCGAGGGCTTCGATCCCGAGAAATTTTATTTCAACGAAGTCGTGGGCCAGTTGATCTGGGGCGATTCCGAGTTCCGCGGAAAAGCAAAAACGGTCGAGAACCTGATCAACTCCGTCGATGATTCGGACAAAAAGGACAAGAAAAAGGACGCTGGGAAAGCGGCGCCGGAACCCCAACAGATCAGCAACCGATCCTATTTCAACAACATCGTCTCCCGGCAGGTGACAAAAATCATCAATATCCCCGTGATGAGCGACCACCAGAAATTCGGCCTCAATGGCTGCATTGCCACGCTCGCCATGGCCAGCGTGGACAACAACCGGCGCTTTTACTCGCCTTCCGAAACCAGCGGCCTGGCTCTGGCTGAAATCATGAACAACGACCTTTTGAAAAAGAAAACTGTTCTGCACATCGTGGATGGCCTGATTGCCCAGTTCGCGGGCGGACCCGATTTCATCCCGCATTATGCCGCATCCCCCGGCATCATCATGATCGGCAAGGACCCGGTCGCCCTCGACACCCTCTGCCTGGAACGCCTGGAAAAATGGCGCGCGGAGAAAAAAGTCGTACCCATTGGCAACGACGCCGTCCACCTCCGGCTTAGCGCCAAATACGGCCTAGGGACGACCAGCAAGGATTCGATGGAAATCATCCGGGTGCAATAAAACCCCGGGCATCTCGGCATGCCCTAAAGAAGCACCGAAGGTGCGCGATCTGCGTTCAAGGTCACAAAATGTGACCTTGAAGCGCGGGGAGAATGCACATGGCACAAACCTCAAGCCCCGAAGGGGCGAACCAACACGTGACAAACACCAGACTGATATAGTGCGGGTGGGGCTGCAGACCCTTTAAAAACACTTGAATCTAACATTCCATTAAGTACTTGACTAACTTCTCGCAATCCCTTTCATTGAAAATCAGAAGCCCATCTGATTTTTATGTCCAAACGGCTCAATGAACAGATGCGCCGCAATCAGGATCGTTTTCCCGAAGATTTCGCATTTCAGCTTTCCGATAAAGAATGGGATGCTTTGAGGTCGCAATATGCGACCCCAAACAAGGGGCGTGGGGGACGGCGCTACCGGCCTTTCGTTTTCACCGAGCACGGGGCATTGATGGCTGCCAATGAACTCAACAGCCCACAGGCCGTCACAATTTTCGTGCTGGCCACGACCGTATTCTCTTGTTAAATGCCCCGCTCAACCATGCATAAGCACCCGAACCTGACCGAAGGCCGTATCGCCCAAACCCTCGGCCGTATCCAGGGCCTCATTCACAGCAAGCCCGCTCCGATTTCCATAGCCGCATATCATGTCCACGGCGAGCCGATTCCCGCCACCGAAGCCCTGGCCAAAAAATACACGCCGTTCGCCGTCGGACAACCGTGGGGCGCAATGTGGAACACGACGTGGTTCCGGTTTTCCGGCACAATCCCGCGCCAATGGAAAGGCCGTGAAGTCGCCGCACAAATCAAACTCGGCTTCAAGGGGGGTGAAGGATTCACCGTCGAAGGCCTGGTTTGGCAAAACGGCGTGCCGACCCGCGCGATCAACGTCAATCGCACAGACGTCCCGCTAACAAACCCCGCCCGCGGCGCAGAGGCGTTTGAATTTTACATCGAGGCGGCGGCCAACCCCCGCGCCGCGATGCATCTTGTGGCCGATCTGTGCGGCCCCGATCCGCACGGACAGCCCTTATTTGTGCTGGAACAGGCTGAAATCGTTTTCGTAAACCGCGAAGCGTTTGATTTTTATTACGACTTCAAAGTCGCCTGCGAAACCATGTCTGCGCTGAGCGTGGCGAATCCGAGCCCCGACGAGTGGAGAAGTGCGGGAATCCCCGGCCTTGCCACCGACCCGCGCCGCGGACAGTTGATGTACGCGCTTAACACCGCGGTCAACCTTTTTGACGAGTCCGATCCCGCCACCATCGCCCCCGCCCGCAAGGCGTTGCGCGAGGTGTTGAACAAGCACAATGGCGACACCACACATCAGATTTCCGCAATCGGCCACGCCCACATCGACACGGCCTGGCTCTGGCCGCTGCGCGAGACCATCCGCAAATGCGCGCGTACATTTTCGACCGCGCTGGCCTACATGGAGGAATATCCCGACTACGTCTTCGGCTGCTCGCAGCCCCAGCAATACGCGTGGATGAAGGAATATTACCCGGCAATTTTCGAGGGCGTCAAAAAAGCCGTCAAACGCGGACAATGGGAGCCCACCGGTTCGATGTGGATCGAGGCCGACTGTAATTTGTCCTCGGGCGAATCGCTCGTGCGCCAGATTTTACATGGAAAAAATTTCTTCCTGGATGAGTTCGGCTACGAGACTCGCGACGTCTGGATTCCCGACGTCTTCGGTTACGCTGCCGCGCTGCCGCAAATCATGCACAAGGCCGGAGTGGACTCCTTCGTCACTCAGAAAATTTCCTGGAACCAGTTCAACAAATTTCCGCACCATACGTTTTGGTGGGAGGGCATCGACGGCACCCGCATTTTCACACACTTCCCGCCTGCGGATAATTACAACTGCAATTTTTCGCCGAAGCAGCTCATCTACAACGTTCAAAATTTCAAGGAAAACGACCGCGCCACACGCTCGCTTTACCTTTATGGACACGGCGACGGCGGCGGCGGCCCGACGAAGGAGATGCTGGAAATCGCAAAGCGCGTCGGGGATTTGGAGGGCCTGCCAAAAGTAAAACTCGAGCGCGTGGCCGAATTCATGCCGAAAGCCAAAAAGGACGCGAAGGATCTGCCCGTCTGGATTGGCGAACTTTACTTTGAGCTCCACCGCGCCACCTACACAACGCAGGCGCGCAACAAACGCGGCAACCGCAAGAGCGAATTCCTCCTGCGCGATGCGGAGTTTTTTGACACGGTCTTGGGCGCCGCCCACATCAAACGCAGCGCACTCAAGCCGCACACCGGCGAGCGCGCCGTCTATGACGTGATTGCCAAAGACAAGCACACCCCCGCAGCCTACCTCGACCGCGCATGGAAACTGGTTCTGCTCAATCAATTTCACGACATCATTCCCGGCTCATCGATCAACTGGGTCTATCAAGATAGTGCTCGCGACTACGCGACGATCCGAGCACTCGGCAGCGCTGTCATCGACGCCGCGCAGGGATCGCTTGCCGCGGCCATCAACACCAGCGCATTCAAAAGACCGGTGGTGATTTTCAACACCACAAGCCATGCGCTCAACAGCGTGGTCTCACTGCCCGACGGTTCGCCTGTTTTCGCCAGCGTCCCCGCCTGCGGTTATACCGTGATCGAAGGCCATCAAAAGCACCCCGTATCCACGCCTGCGGTTCCGGTCAAAGCCTCTCAGCAGGGAAAAACCATCATTCTCGACAACGGTTTGCTCCGCGTCGTCTTCAATTCCAGCGACGGCCTGATCCGCAGCATCCTGGATCATCGCGCCAATCGAGAAGTTCTTTCGGGTCAGCGCGGCAATGTGTTCCAATTGCACCGGGATCACCCCAACTTTTGGGATGCGTGGGACGTGGATCTTTTCTATCGCGAGACCTGCGAGGACATCACGGCACTGGAGAGCATCACGCTTGAGGAGGAAACCGATCTGCGCGCCTGCGTGCGGGTTGTGCGGAAGTTCGGCGAATCCAGCATCACGCAAAAAATCACGCTCTGCGCGGGTTCTCCGCGCATTGATTTCCACACAGAAATCGACTGGCACGAAAACCACAAATTTTTGAAGGTCGCCTTTCCCGTCAATGTCCGCTCGCCGCGCGCAACCTACGAAATCCAGTTCGGCCACACCGAACGGCCCACGCATTACAATACAAGCTGGGACATGGCGCGCTTTGAAGTTTGCGCGCAGAAATGGGCCGACCTCAGCGAAGGCGATTACGGCGTTGCGCTGCTCAACGACTGCAAATACGGGCACGACATTTTCGGAAATGTCATGCGCCTCAGCCTGCTGCGCGCGCCCACCGCGCCGGACCCCGTGGCGGACCGGGGGCATCACGAGTTCACCTATTCGCTGCTGCCGCATCCCGGCGATTTCCGGGCGGGCAAGGTCGTTCAGGAAGCCTATGCGCTCAACATCCCGCTCCGGGTCGTGCCGGTCGATCCGCACACCGGAACGCTGCCGGACACACAAAGCTTTTTCCAGGTAGATCGCGAGGGCGTTGTCATCGAGGCCGTCAAAAAAGCTGAAAAGGAAAATGCCATCATCGTCCGTCTTTATGAGGCGTACGGCACGCGGGGCGCGGTGAACTTAAAAACCTCGCTGCCGTTCACGGAGGCCTTTGCCTCCGATTTGATGGAGCGCACGTTGCGCAAAGTCGCTTTCAAGAACGGCAAAGTCACATTGCAACTCGAACCGTTTGAAATCGTCACCCTGAAGTTTCCGATCAAGTGAATCACAAACCCGTGGCTTGCGCCAATTCCGTCAATGTCAAGAGGCTGTTGAAAAACCATTACCGAGAGATCAATCCACAGATTACAAGGATTTCCACAGAGAGGCTGATCGGAAGTTTTTCCAAATCTGTGTAATCTGTGGATTATTTCAACAGCCTCTTGACATTGACGTGATCGGAATCAGCTCCGATAGCTTCCACACTCCAGTCCATTCCCGCTCAAAACTCATCGGAATTGACATGAGTCAAAATGCCCACTAACATTCTTCTATGTCAAAAGAGCTCGTCTCTAAAAATCTCGACCATCTCATCCTCACCATCCGCAAGCATCGCGTACTGCTCGATGCCGACTTGGCCCGCCTCTACGGTGTCGAGACCAAGCAACTCAACCGTGCGGTCAAACGCAATGCCGACCGCTTCCCAGAGGACTTTATGCTCCAACTGACCCAGCAGGAGGCCGATGCTTTGAGGTGCCAATCTGGAACCTCAAACGAAGGTCGCGGCGGACGCCGCTACCTGCCTTATGCTTTCACCCAGGAAGGCGTGGCTATGCTCTCCAGCGTGCTGCAGAGCCCTCGCGCCGTGGCCGTTAATATCGCCATCATGCGTGCTTTTATCCGCCTGCGCCAGATGGCCCTTTCTGTCGATGATCTTGCACGCAAGGTCGAGTCCCTGGAACGCGGGTTCAAACAGCACGGCCAGCAATTCGATGCCGTTTTCAAAGCCATCCGCCAACTGATGACTCCCCCACCGGAGCCACCCCGCAAAAAGATCGGCTTCAACGCCGATTGAGTTTCATTCCTAGCCGTACCCTTCGGCGCTTAGCAAATTTTAGGCATTCACTGCGCCCTTGCTCCATCCTGTTCATCCTGTCAAAAATGTGTTTTTATTTTGCGTTGTTTCGCGGGCAACACAAATCCCCTTGTCAGGGGGATGGAAAATGAGGAAACAGAGGGTGAACAAAATTCTCCGTTTACTCTGCCTGCTCGCGATGCCCATCGGAGTTAGCTCCTGTTAGAGAAAAGTGGAAAACATCCGCCGGACAGGATGTCCGCCGGGTGCGGGCAAGATGGTCTCCACGGCGACTTCCTGACCCGCGCTCCCTTCAAGCAACTAACAGAAACCTCCTTTTTCCCGGGATGATTCGTTTTAAGCCAAAAAATGTGCTGGTTCTAACATTTTGCGTCTTTTGCGCATTTTCGCGGCCATATCCAGTTTCTGGCTTTTCCCCGTATTTTCAGCCCAAAATCAGCCGGACGGAAGCCGCGGCGGCGAACAGGAGCAAAAGCTGCTCGAAAAGTTTCTGCGGAACAATCTGGATCAGGGCGCGGCCCGCAAAAATTCCCGCGAGCACAAACGGCGCCAGCGCCAGGTTGAAAGCCAGCGTGCCGCTGTTGATGAGTCCGAGATGGCTGCTGAAGGGGACTTTGATGACATTCACGATGAAGAAAAACCAGGCGCTGGTGCCAACCAGTTCGTATTTCGGCAGGTTGACGGCCAGGAGATACAGGGCCATGACGGGTCCCGCCGCATTGGCCATCATGGTCGTGACACCGCTCCAGGTTCCCATCATCCATGCAAACCCGCGCGTGTGGGGTACCTTTTCAAAAAGACCCGGGCGAAACTGTCGCACGGATTGCAACACAACCATCATCAGCACAATCCAGCCGATCACCGGGCCGAAGATTGTCCTCGGAATCCGCGGCATCAGGAAATAGCCGGCCACAATGCCGATCAACGCGGGCGGCAGCAGTTTCCAAATGTACGCCCATTGCGCGTGCTTGCGGAAGGCCGCGACCGCAAAAATATCGCCGCAGATGAGTAAAGGCAGCACGATACCGGTGGATTCGTAGGCAGGCATGATCCAGGCCATGATCAGGATCGTGAACATGCCAACCCCGCCAAAACCGCTTTTGGCAAGCCCCACGCACAGGGCAGCCAGCATGGCAAGAAGCCATTGGTTGAGGTTGAGTTCAGTCAGAGGCATGAGGGTTTGTTTCGGGTTCCACCGTTATTGAGTATTACTTGGCCCCAATGGGTCGCAATGCCCATTTTAAGGCATAAATGGAACGGCACGGAGGCCGTCCCTCCATTTTCCACCCTTCGCTCCTTCAATTGACACCGCCATTGGAACATCTAAGTTCTAATAAGATGTCCCACTCTCAGGTTCTGAACTTTGAGAACGCCCGCGCTTTGTCCAATCTCTACGCGGGCGAGCC